>CAZZGM010000069.1:0-11381 GCA_964653955.1 uncultured Bifidobacteriaceae bacterium
TCGAAGAAATCATCCTGGCCACCAACCCGACCGTGGAAGGCGAAGCCACAGCCATCTATCTGGCCCGTCTGCTGAAGCCGCTGGGCGTGCGCGTGACGCGCATTGCCATGGGCATTCCTGTCGGCAGCGACCTGGAATATGCCGACGACCTCACGATGACCCGTGCGCTGGAGGGACGGCGGGAACTCTAGGAGGGCTGCTGAAGAACGCAGCCTGAAAGGCACAATGCAGAAGGCGGAAGGCAGAACGCGGCGCGGATGGGGCCTGAAATGCCGGTTCGGCCCCTACGTTCGCGAGTGGCCACGCGCGGCTCCAGACGTGAGCTAAGATTTTCGGTCTACTCCCTCGATGTTACCCGTCGCCTATCAACTGCCCGCGGCCGCCATTCTGGTGGCTGGCGGCCTGCTGTCGTGCCTGTTCGGTTTCCGGCTGTTCCGGATCGTGCTGGCCGTCTTTGGTTTCATCATTGGAGCGCTGGCGGCCAGTTCGCTGCTGGGTGAAAGCGCGGCCGGGTGGATGGTCGCGGCTGCCGTTGCCGGCGGCCTGGTCGGTGCGGTCGTGCTGCTCACTGCCTACTTCCTGGGTGTCGCACTCATTGGCGCGGGACTTGGCGCGCTCCTGGCTCATCTGATCTGGGCGCGCATCGAAGGTGACCCTCATCCGTTTGTCGTCATCCTCGCGGCGGTGATGGGCGCGGTGCTGGCCACCTGGCTGCAGCGATACGTGATCATCCTGGCCACGGCGTTTGGCGGCGCCTGGACCGCGGTGGTGGGCGTGGCGGCGCTGCGCGGACAGCCGGAGGCGTTGCGCGCGGCGGCCAGCGGCGATATCTGGGTGGCCTACCCGATGAATCCGGCGCCGGGGCAGGAGTGGGTGCCGTGGGCGTTCGTGGCCACGGGCCTCGTGGGTGCGCTCGTGCAGCTGTACTGGACCGCCGGCGACCGCGGCCGCGTCGGTCGAGCCAGGCGCAAAAGCAGAGACTGATCCCGGGTATCGCCACCGCCCTCCCACGTTGACGGCGGAGTGTGTAAGACGATATCTTACCTTCATGAAGACCACGGTGTCCTCCAAGGGACAGATCGTGCTGCCCGCCGAGCTGCGGCAGATGGATCGCATCGAGGCTGGCCAGGAGTTCGACGTCGAGCGTATCGACCGGGGCGATTACCGCCTGGTCCGGCGCGCGCCCCGACCTAACGAGGGCCTCGTCGACTGGCTGCTCGCATGCCCTGAGAAGGGCTTCTTCGTCGCCGTCGACTCGGAGTCGACCGACACGCTGTGAAATACCTGGTCGACGCCAACGTGCTCAGCGAACCAACGAAACCGGTTCCGGATTCGCGTGTCGTCGAGTGGCTGCGGGCCTGCGAGCGGGACATCGTTGTCGACCCCATCATTCTCGGCGAGCTGCGATTCGGCATCCTGCTCCTGCCCAGAGGGAAGAAGCGGACGGCGCTCGAACGATGGTTCGATGCCGGCGTCCAGCGGCTGCACTGCCTTCCGTGGGAAAGCGATACCGGCTTGAGATGGGCTGAACTACTGGCACGCCTTCGCACCGCCGGCAAGGCGATGCCGATCAAGGACAGCCTCATTGCGGCGACGGCTCTCACTCACGGATTGTCCGTCGTGACCCGCAATCGATCGGATTTCGCGAAGGCCGGCGTGCGGATTGTCGATCCGTTTGCCGGGCAGTAGGAGCGGTCCACCTCGCTCAGGCGAGAAGCGCCATCACGCGCTCCGCGGCGGCCAGTCCGCTCAGGAACGCGCCTTCCACACGATTGCCGTGAAGCCAGTCACCAGCCAGGACGATGTGCTGTTCGTCGTCGGCCAGCACGCCCGTGTTGAGCGGAGGGCTGGCGCAGGCATGACGCCAGCGGTGCGCGGTAAGCCATGCCGGGCGTGGCAGTCCGGCGCGCACCAGATCCGCGAATGCGTTCAACAGAAACGGTCCCACCGCATCCGCCCCATCGTCCATGTGCGCAGCGCTCCATGTCGGACTGGCGTGCAGCACCCAGGTTTCGGCAAAACCTCGGCGCGGCTTGGAGCGGTCGCGGGCAATCCACGCGAGTGGGCTGGCGCTGACGAACGCGCCATCGAAGCGGGTCTGCACGCGGGTTTCGAACGCGACGAGCACGGCCCAGCAGGGATGCATCCGGACGTTCCCGGCGGCTGTGGCCAGGGCAGGACAAGCCGCAAGCAGCGGAACCGCCTGCGGAGCAGGTGTGGCGACAATCACCGCATCGAACGGACCGTAGCCGTGACCGGTGCGCGTTGCGGCGTGCCACTGTGGTGGACCGTCGTGTGCGTTGGCACGTGTCAACGAAACGACGCGCGTGTTGTATGTGATATCGAGTCCATCCGCGAGGTAGGTCCCGATGGCATCCATGTGCGGCGCTCCCACCCAGCGCGTCACCCCATCGTCCACGGCCTCGCGGCCTTCGCTGTCGAACGAAGCGAGCGTGCCGTGCCACACGCGCGCCACGCGCGCTTCGTGCCAGGCGTGAACCTCGGCATCGAATCGGGCATCGCGGACGGTGAAGTATTGTGCGCCATGGTCGAAGGCGAGCGCGGTCAGTGCAGGTTGATCCGCGTCCTCGTTCACGGCATGGAGCGCGGCGAGCCGTCCGCCGGGCTCCTCGTTTCTCTCGAGCACCGTGACGCGATGGCCCTGACCCGCGAGCGTGCGCGCTGCGGTGAGGCCGGCCAGGCCGGCGCCAATTACGAGAATATGCATGGTGATGGTTACTGGCTGAGCACGCGCCCCATGCTGCCCTTGTAGCCGGTCATTTCCAGGTAGCCGCGGCCACGGACGGTCCGGCCGCGAGACGTGCCCGTCACGTCGACGAGGCCTTCCCAGTAGGCAATGCCCGCGGAGGCGGCCAGCATTTCCTGTTCCGCAAGCGGCGTGGTCACCTCTACCGTGAGTTGCTGCGCGGGGATGTGGATGCGCCACTCGATGGGATAGACGGCACCGGAGCGCGCGCGATGTGTGCGGCCTGGAGTAATGGTGAAGTCCGTGCTCGACAGATGCGTGGCACGTCCGGCGGCGTCGGTCAGCGTGCCGCTGGACCGCGGATCACGGCTTCCTTCGGCGCGCCGCAACTGATAAATCATCAACTCACGCCCATCGTCTAACTGCAGCGACAGCCAGTCCCAGCCCTGTTGATCCGGTTCGAGGAAGCTGGTGCCAAACTCGCGATCCATCCAGCTTTCGCCGCTCACGTCAAAGCGCTCGCCGTCGATGGTCAGCGTACCGCGCGTCGGCATACGTGTCAGCGAGTAGTAGTGCGAGGCATTGCCGGCCTGCGCGCCTTTCTGGCTGACGCCATCGATGCCGTTGATGGCCGGCGGCTTGCCTTCGTCGAGCAGCAGTTCCACACCGACGCGTGTGCCGGGCGCTTCGATCACGTGGCGGCCGTCGGCATCCAGCCGCGCCGACCAGTTTTCGTTCCACACGTGATACCGGTCCGTTGCGGCGCCGGACAGGCCGGGGCCACCGCGTGTCAGCCGTTCATCGAAGCGATAACGCCGCCCGTCGGGATCGCTGATGGCCACGTGCGCCATGTAGAGATCACGCACGGCCCAGGCCGACGGATTCACCGGCTGGCGATCGGCGCCGACGCGGAAGAACGTCACCTGGTAGCCGAAGCGTCGTCCCGCCGTGGTCTCGACGTTCCCGGTGTAGTACCACCATTCGATCTTGTAGTCCGGATGTGCGGCGTGGTCCCGGGGAAACTCGAACCGATATCCTGGCAGGGCCTCGCGCCAGGTGTCCTGCGCGTGCGTTGGTGCGCCGGTAAGGACGAGCAAGGCGACGCCGATACCGAGAGCGGCGGTGGACAGGGTTCTATTCATCGCGGTCCACCACCAGCCGTGCGGCCCGTCGCGCAGGATAAAAACCGGCCAGGGCCGTGGCCACGACGACTGCCACCGATACCTGGAGCAGGAACCATCCCGGCACGCGGAACTGGATGGTCCAGCCGAAGCTCTGCACGTTGATGACGTAGACCAGGAGCATCGACAGTGCGAGGCCCACGGCCAGTCCAATGGCCTGGCTGGTGGCGCCAATGAGCGCGGCTTCGATGACCACCACGCGCTGTACCTGCCGGCGGGCTGCACCAATGAGCCGCAGCATCGACAGGTCGCGGCGCCGCTCCAGCACGAGCGTCAGCAGCGTGGCGGCCACGCCCAGCATCGCGACGACAATGGCAATCATTTCCAGCGCGTAGGTGATGGCAAACGTGCTGTCGAAAATGCGCAGCACCTCGCCGCGCAGGTCACGGTTGGTGTAGATGAACGCCCGATGCTCCTCGTCCAGCGCATCCAGTATTTCGGCGCGCACACGCTCCGGCTCTGCGTCATCCCCGAGATACACGGCCAGGCGTGTGGGTGCCATGATGCCGAAGTGTCGCTCGAACGTTCCATGGTCCATCACCACCACGCCGCGTTCCACGGCGTAGTCGTAGTAGACGGCGGCGACGGAAAACGGGCGAGTGCCTCCGGGGGTAGGCAACTGGATGGTATTGCCCGGACGCACGCCGTAACGATTTGCGAACGCTTCGGACACCGCCACCGCATCGGTGCCAATGGCGCGGCGGAGCGCGTCGCGGCCGTCCGCCGGTGCCTTGAACAGCAGAGACCCGTGTGACAGCAGGACGTCGAAGCGGCCCGCGCCCAGCCGCACGAGGTTGCCGTCGTAGACGATGTCCATGTCGCGGAACGTGTCGACGGCGTCGACCTGTGGATGTGCACGTACCACGTCGACCACGGCGGCGGAGAGCGTCTGATCCGAACCGACGGTTGACTGCATGGCCGGACCAATGAACAGGTCGGCCTGCAGCGTCTGGCCTACCCAATACACCACGGTCTCGCGGAAGCTGCCAATCATCACGGCCACCGCCACCATCATCGACAGACTGACCGACAACGCCGCCACCGATATGGACAGGCGTGGGATGGCCGCGGACAGGTTGGCGTGGGCCAGCAGGCCTTCCACGCCGAGGATCCGGCGGAGCACACCGCCCAGTGCGCGTGTGAGGCCGAACATGATGGCCGGCACCAGCAGCGACGCGCCAATGATGGTGGCAAACGACGAGGCGTAGCCGAACAGCGGCCGGCCGTCCACCGGGCCGAGTTGTGCGAGCACGAACGCGCCTGCGAGGATGAGGGCGGGCAACAGCAGTGTGGAGGCGCGCAGCCGCACTCGAGATTCGATGCGGTCGGCACCCCGGATGGCGGCGGTGGGCGGTACCTGTGCCGCCTCACGCGCGGGCACCGCCGCGGCCAGGAGCGACAGTGGCAATCCGATGGCCACCGCCAGCATCACGTGAGTGGAGGTCAGTCCGGGTGGTGCGGCGGCCGTGGCAATGTAGAGCGTGCTCACCGTGGATGCGGTGATGCTGATGGCAACGTCGGCCATGAGGCGTCCGAGGCTAATGCCCGCGGCAATGCCGGCGGCACCAAGCACGGCCGCTTCGCCGAGGAACAGCAGCAGCACCTGCCGGCGCGTGACGCCCAGCGCGCGCAGCACGCCAATTTCGTCGCGGCGGGCAATGACCGAGATGGTGACGGTGTTGTAGACGAGAAACAGGCCGACCACGAGCGCCACCCACGACAGTGCGGTGAGGTTCAGGTGAAATGCCGCGAGCATCTGCTCGACCTGTTCGCCACGTCTCGATGGACGCTGCGCCGTCAGGCCATCGGGCAGGCGGGCGTTGATGGCGCCGAGGGCCGCGTTGATGTCGCTCGAATCGGGCGTTCGGACGTTGTGCTCGGCCGCGGCCGCCGTGTCTGAGTTGCTGGCGTGCAGGCGCACGTCGAGGCGGTCGATGCGGCCCAGGCGGTCGAACGCGAGTTGTGCGGCCGCGATGTCCATCAGCACGAAGCTGCCGTCCATCACGCGTGCCGGACCCTCGTCTTTCAGCAGGCCGCGAATCACGTAGGTGTTGATGCGGTCGCCGGCCATCAGCCGGACCTCGTCTCCCACCGCGTAGCCGCGGCGGCGCGCCAGCTTCTCCGTGATGACCAGGCTCTGTGGGCTCGTCAGCAGCGTGAGGAACTCCTGCGTGGAGAGGCGGCCTTCGCCGGCACTGGACTCCGCGGGCGATGATTCGCCGGCGGGCAGCTGATTGTCTGCATCCGCTGGTGCCGCACGGCTGATGTCGATGTCCGCCGACGCCAGCGGGTAATCGCGCAGCGCCATGTCGCGGAGGATGTCCACGCCCAGCACGCGCAGGGCTTCGCTGCGTCTTACGGGGCGCGTGGGGCGCTCTTCGGGTATGTCGTCCGCGGCAGGTCCCGTCGTCGTCCCCTCGGGCGATGCTGCTGCGGGCCCGGTCGCCGGCGTTGCTGTGGGCGCGTCGTAGAGCGCCATTTCGCCTTCGATGACGGGCGCCACCGTGCCGAACTCGCGCAGCCAGCCGAGGGTGGGCAACAGGCGCTCGTCCACGCCGCCGGGGCCGACGATTTCAATCGACGCGCGGCCGGCTACCGTGTCCAGCGCGGTTTCGAAGCCGCGCACCGAGCTGCCGTTGGTCAACTGGATGGCAATGACCACGGCAATGCCCAGCGCGATGCCGGCAATGGTCGTCAGCGTACGCGCGCGGTCCTGCGCCATGCGGCGGAGGATGAAGTGTCTAAACAGCCGGAGCATCGGCCAGGCCGGGAGCGGAGACGGAAGGAACGGGTGCTGCCGGAGCAGGGGAGACGAGACGGCCGTCCTTCATGCGCAGGACGCGCCGGGTCGCGGCGGCCACTTCCTGCGCGTGCGTGGCCAGCAGGATGGTGACGCCCAGGTCGCGATTGAGCTCGGCCAGCAGTGCGAGGACGCGTGCGCCGTTCTCCGAGTCGAGATTGCCGGTAGGCTCGTCGGCCACCAGCAGTGCGGGTTCGTGGGCGAGGGCGCGCGCAATGGCGGCGCGCTGCATTTCGCCGCCGGACACCTCCTGCGGGTAGTGGCCGAAGCGATGGTCGATGCCGACACGTTCCGCCAGGCGCGCCGCGCGTGTTTCGGCGTCACGGGCCGGCATGCCGCCCAGCAGGCAGGGCAGTGCGATGTTGTCGCCGAGCGTCAGCGTCGGCAGCAGGTTGAAAAACTGGAACACGAACCCGATCCGATCCCGCCGCAGCCGCGTCAGCTCATCGTCCGGGAGGTCGTGAAGCGCGCGGCCTTCCAGATGAACGGTGCCGGAGGTAGGCCGGTCCATGGCGCCGCACAGGTGCAGCAGCGTGGATTTCCCGCAGCCGGACGGGCCCATGAGCGCCACGAAGTCACCGGCGTCCAGGCTGAACGACACCCCGTCCAGCGCGCGGACGGCAGTCGTGCCGCCGGTGTAGGTGCGGATGAGATCCGTGGCGGCGAGCAGGGGCATACCTCCATGGTATGTCGTCGGCGGAGCCTGCCTCGCCGAAGCGCCGCAGGCGAGAAAGAGCTTGCCGCGCCGAAGCGCCACCGGCGCGAAGGCGGGCGGCGAGACTCTTGCGGCAGAGCAGGTGATCGGTTTACGATAAGCGTTCGTTTGCCTCGCGCGGCATGTCCCAGTGCGCGGGGTTCCTGCCAATGTTCCTCGGTAGCTCAATGGCAGAGCATCCGGCTGTTAACCGGAGGGTTGCTGGTTCGAGTCCAGCCCGAGGAGCCAATCCTGTCAACAATTTGCGGCGATCGATGTAATCGAGGGGTTGGCAGGTGTGCCCACAACTGTGCCCACACCCCGTGAGAATCACATGGTTTGCCTCTTCTGCAAGCGCGAACAACCCGAAACCGATGAGCATGTCTTCCCCGCCCCTTTCGGCCAGGTTGGCTTCATCGTGCGCTTCGTCTGCAAGCGGTGCAACGACCGTCTCGGCAACGAAGTCGATCACCGCGCCGACCGAGATGCTCGCCTGTCCCATGCTCGCCACAGCTCTGGGCTTCCTATTCGCCACCAATCCATTCGTAGCGTTGATGCCGCGACAGATGGTGCGGGTCAGGAGCTGCGAACGCTGTTCCATAAGGGCGAGTTGGCAGCCGTAGTTGCGCCCCAGCCAGACGGCGACGAGTTGATCGTGGGGCGGGATCTGATGCCGGAAGTGACCAAGGGGAAGCTTCGAGCAGAACTTCGGAAGGCAGGCGAGACAATCTCGGACGATGAAGTCAACGAGGTTACTGCCGAGATCCTCCGCCTGTTCGACGCTGCCACGACCGGTGAGGCAGTGAAGGTCTCCTATCGCGGCCTGACGATCAGTGTGCCACGCCTCGAACTGCAAAACGACACCGCCGGCGCCGTGCGTCATGACGAGCCCGACGCGATCCAGCGCGTTTCCGGGAAGATTGCCTTTGAAGTCGCCCACTATGCGATCGGCGGCGACCCCATGCTCGGCGAGAGGTACGACGCCTTTCGAAATTGGATTCTCAGCGGTGAACCGGATCACGGTTCCAGCGTGGAGATTCTTCGTGAACCGAACCTTGATGGTGGGGACACTGAGCTGAGGCACTCGGTGCAGTTGGTGGAAGAGAACGGACTGCTGTTCGCTGTAATCGCGTTCTTTGGCGCATACATCGTACGGGTACGAATCGGCGAGGCCCCTGGGTTGGCAGGCCCTTGGATGAGGGTTTTTTCCGTGGGGGAGCCATAGAGGGCCGCCAAGAGCCGATTTTGCAGACCACGGCTACCCTCTTGGTGAGAATGCGAGTCATCAACAGATCAGCGGAGTTCCGGAAGATCTGTAATTGGCCCCGCGTTGCTCGATTGGCCCAACGCCTCCTGTTTCCTGATCAACGCCGTAACGGCCATGCGCTGCGCTTCGGCGCTGATGTGCCCGTATCGCTTCGCCATCCTAACGGTGGTGCCAGCACTCCAGCCTAGTAACGAGGCTATCACCGGCAGGGGGACGCCGCCCTCGACCAGCCTTGTGCAGGCTGAATGCCGAAGATCATGAAACCGGCATGAGACGCCGCTCCTGCGCTTCGCTGACTCCCACGCCTCCTTGAAGCTCCCCAGCGCCTTCTCTGGGTCGAAACCGTGCGCGTGGGTGGCGGCGTCGTTCCCAGCGACGCCATACCGTTCGGCGGCGAACACGAAGTGCTCAGGCTTCCTGTTCGGAAAGTTGGTGGCCCAACCGCGCATCGCGCCCAGCGCTGCCGTGTTGAGGGGGATGTTTCGGCCCTGACCGGCCGCCGTCTTGCTCCTGCCCACCGTCAGGCGGTCGTTCAGGAAGTCGACTTGAGCCCAGGTCAGGCCGAGAATCTCGCCTCGCCGCATGCCCGTGTTCATCGCCAGCGTGACCAACGGGAGCAGTGACCTGGACCGGGACGTGCGGCACGCTTCCAGCAGCCGCCGCTCCTCTTCGGCAGTCAGCGCCTTGCCAGCGTCGTCGCGGACGGTCAGCATCTTGACGTCTGGCTGGAGGTTGGCCCAGATCCGATGCCGGCGCATTATGGCGCGCAGCGTGCCAAGCTCCAGGTTGATGGTCTTGGGAGAGGCGCCCTCGCGGAGACGGTCCTTCTGATATATGGCGATGTCGTCGGCAGTGACGTCGATGAGCAACAGGGATCCGAACGCCGGCTTGAGGTGCTTCTCGATGTTGACCTGCTCGATTCGGTGGGATTTCGGCGACAGTGTTGGCTTCTTCAGCTTGAGCCACTCCGATGCGGCCGTCGCGAATGTCACCGGCGCCGCGCGCTTCTTGATGCCGTGGATACCCTCCTCGAGGCTCTGGTGCCGCTTGCGCTCGGCCTGGCGCGCCAGAGTCTTAGACGTCGTCTTCGCGGACTCACGGAACAACCGGCCGGCAAACCGGAACTTGAACCACCAGATCTTGCCTCGTCGGTACAGCATGGCTCGTCCCCTCTATGACTTCGCAATGCGTGATTGTCTTGCGGTGGCCAACCACGCCCGGACGGTCGAGCGTTCGGTGCCCGTCGCCTCGGCGATCTTCTGGACGCTGACGCCGGACGCGGTGAGCTGCAGCGCGGTTCTCTTCCTTCTGCGGTAGTCCTTCGTCTTGCACGAATCCGAGCAGAACTCCCGGTGGCTACGGAAGCCGGTGAGCTCCGTCGAGATCTCGAATACTTTCGTGCAGAACTTGCATTTCACGAACCGCTTGTCCCCGCTGACGGCCAGCGCCAATTGCAGCCACAGCGCAGCTACCAGGCTAAGGGGAGACAGCAGGAGCCGCGGCCCCCCAGGTTGGTCTAGTGAGATCCGCCCCTGAACCTGCTGCAACTGTCGGTTGAAGAGCCATGCTAGACGACTCGATTTTTCGTGAGACAGTCCCTTGTCATCAGAAAGCTCAAGCGCTTCACGCATGAAGCAGATCTCCACGGACCAGTCGAGGAAGGCTTCGCCGAGCGCGTGATGTTCGCGCCAGGTGCCATCAGCGCTGGGACAGGTGACTGACTGACTCTGAGGGGTCACGCCGAGTGGCCCAAACCGCTTGGCGAACTCGAGCATCTTGTCCCGACTGGTGTAGTCAAGCTCACCGAACTGCCGGAACAGCCCGGCATGTTCGCGCTGCATCGGGCGGTATCGTCGATACTGTTCGCCTTCCTTCACGACCGGCGAAAGCACCGGACCGGACTGCTCTTTCGCCTCGTTGCGGCGGTTCCAGGCAAGCTCGATTGCGTCCGGCGAGTCCAGGCTCAGGAATCCCTGCGCAAGAGGAATGACCTGCTCGCCGTTCTCATTCAGCCAGTCCTGCCATTCGTAATCCGGTGCCACGGGCCACTCGAAGTCGTAGAACGCGTCAATCATCATAGTGTTCACTAATACAGCACCGTTAACGGTAGCACCTGGCGGAGATAATGGTCAACACTGATTCACTGACTGACTCAGTGAACAGTCCTGCGAGGAGCGGCAACATGGTGCGAGCCGGGTCACAACCGCGAACTGTCGAACAAGCTGCAGAAGAGCTGAATCTGTCGAGAGCCACGATTAGGGCGTGGATTGCCCAGCGGCGACTTGGGCACATCCGGCTCGGCCGGGCGATCCGGGTGCCGGTTGAGGAGATTCGACGCATTCTCGAGGCGGGATACGTGCCTCCCGAGCGCGGCCGGTAGCGATCATGACCGCGCTTGATCACGCCCTGTCGCTCTGGCGCAGAGGGTTCAGCGTAATCCCGGTTCCGCGCCCTGGTGGCCGCCACGACGGCAAGGTGCCCATCCTCGCGTGGAAGCGATACCAGACCGAGCGACCCACCGAGGCCGAGGTCCGCGACTGGTTCTCGGGGCCACCGCAGAACCTCGCCATCATCACGGGCGCCGTCTCCGGCATCGTGGTCGTCGACGCCGACTCACGCGACGGGCTACGCTGGTGCGTCAGGCACCTCCCATACACGCCCTGGCAGACGAAGACGGCGCGCGGGTTCCACCTGTTCTTCCGGCATCCCGGCATCCCAATCGGGAACCGCGC
>CAZZGM010000070.1:0-8490 GCA_964653955.1 uncultured Bifidobacteriaceae bacterium
TCTCGTGCAGGTCGTGCATCACGGTGGGCTTCCACTCGTTCTGCACCTTGGTCACGGCGCGCGTCAGCGCCAGGAACTGCCCCATGCCGTCGCGGTTGTTGTCGTGGGCGACGTACTTGCCCCAATACATGAGCGGCAGGCGCGCGGCGCCCTCCGGCCGCTTCTTGTTGAAGTAGTACGTGTCGACCTGCTTTTCGCGCCCGTCCACCTCGATGACCGGCGTGATGAAGGTGATCACATTGTTCCGGATCTGCTGGATGTACGGCGTCTCCTGGACGATCAGGCGGTAGGCCAGTTCCTGCAGCATCTCGGGCCCGCCGTTTTCGGGCGAGTGCATGCCGCTCGTCAGCCAGTAGATGGGCTTGGCGGTCTTCAGCAACTGCTGCGCCTGCTCTTCCGTCGTCTTTCGCGGATCGGTGAGCTGCGTCAGCATGTCCTTGTACTTGGAGAGCTGCTTGATGGTGGCCTCGTCGGCAATGGCCAGCATCACCATGTCACGGCCTTCTTCGCTCTGGCCAATCGTCCACATCGTGGCGCGGCCGGACGCCTGGGCCAGCGCCTCGAAGTAGCGGTGGATGTCCTTCGCGTACGTCAGTTCACCCGGGGTGCCGACAATGCGCCCGTGGAACTTGAGAGGCGTCGGCACGGTATCGGAGGCCGGGAGGTGATCGACGAGTTCGGTGGAAATCCGTGGATCCTGGAGGTACTCCTTGATCTTGGCGGTGTACTCGTCATCGATCCGCTGCGGGGCGGTCCGCGACTGCGCCGCGGGTTGAACCGTGAGCAGGCTCGTACAAACCGCGGCGACAGCTGCCGCCGCCGCAAGACGGGGGGCAATATGGGTCATCACAGGAAGCTCCTCCCTCGGGGACGTAGAACAGGTGTAACAGCTTCCCATCCTATCGCGGGTGCCCACCTCAGCCGCATCCATTTGCCTCATGCGCCCAATCCAGCCGCACAGTAGAATGTCGCCTCCCGAGGAGATCCCATGACACGCCGTCTATCCATCCCGACGCTGCTGTTGATCCTCCTGCTTGCGCCCGCGCTGGTCCGCGCGCAGGCCGTTCCGACGCCGGAGCAGTTTTTCGGCTTCCCCATCGGAGCCGATGGGGAACTGGCCCGGTATCCGAAAATCCTGGAGTACTTTTCGCTGCTCGCGAAGCAGACCGACCGCGTGACGTTCGAGGTCCTCGGCAAGACGACCATGGGGAACGACTTCGCGCTGCTGCGGATCAGCTCGCCGCAGAACCTCGCCCGGTTCGACCGGCTGGTCACCATCAACCGCCGGCTGGCCGATCCGCGCGGCCTGTCGGACGCCGAAGCGCGGAAGCTGGCGGCCGAAGGCAAGCCGTTCTACTTTTTCTACGCCACCATTCACTCCAACGAGGTCTCCAACGGCCAGGCCATCATCAACATCGTCCATCGCCTGGCGACTGACTCGTCGCCGGCGACGCGGGAGATGCTGGACAACGCGGTGGTGCTGCTCGTGCCGTCGGCAAACCCTGACGGCCAGCATCTGATGATCGACCACTGGTACAAGACCAGGGGCACGCCCTACAACCGCGTCTACCCGGACCTGTACCACAAGTACGTCGGCCACGACGACAACCGCGACTGGTTCATGTTCACGCAGAAAGAAACGCGCATGAACATCGAGCTGGTGCAGAACAAGTACAAGCCGATCATCACCCACGACATGCACCAGCAGGGCCCGACCGGATCGCGCATCTTCGTGCCGCCCTTCACCGATCCGTTCGACGTGAACATCCATCCCATCCTGGCGCTGGGGCAGGCCACGGTCGGACAGGCGATGGCGTCGGCGCTGATTGCGGAAGGCAAGGAGGGCGTGGCGTGGCTGGAGAGCTACGACATGTGGACGCCGGCGCGGCAGTACATGATTTATCACGGCCAGCCGCGCATCCTCACCGAGATTGCCAGCTCGGGTCCCAACCTCGCCGATCCGTTCGTCAACCCGCAGAAGGGTCAGCCGCTCGGCCCGCAGGACGCGCGCTGGAACTTCCCGGTTCCTTATTCGAAGGACACGTGGACGCTCGGCCAGCAGGTGGACTACGGCGTCACCGCGGCACTGGCCGGCATCGCGCACGTGGCGAAGTACGGCCGCGACTGGCTCTACAACTTCTACACGGTGCACCGCGACTGGGTGAACTACGACAAGGGTCCGTATGCCTTCGTCATCCCGTCGGCACAGCGCGATCAGTTTGCCACCTACGAGATGCTCGACATCCTCGAGTTCGGCGACGTGGAAATCCATCGCGCCACGGCGGCGTTCTCGGCCGGCGGCAAGCAGTATCCAGCGGGCTCGTACGTGGTGAAGACCGCGCAGCCGTACGGCGCGTTCGCCAAGACCATGCTCGAGCGGCAGAACTATCCGGACCTGCGCGTGTTCCCCGGCGGACCGCCGCAGCGTCCCTACGACGTCACGGGCCACACGCTGTGGATGTTGATGGGCGTGGACGTGGATGCCGTGGAGACACCATTCGAGGCGCCACTGGAAATGGTGAAGGCCGTGGCCCCCATCACGGCGGCTGCCCCGGCACGGCCACGCGCCGCCTATGTCATTGGACCGGAGTCCTACGGCGTCTTCAAGCTGGTCGCCGAACTCCAGAAGGCGCAGATCCCGATCTTCCGTTCTTCGACGGCATTCGACGGTAACGCGGCCGGCTCGTTCATCATCCCGTCCACCGCCGCTTCACAACCCATTGTCGAAAAGGCGGCGGCCAGCCTCGGCCTCGTGGTGAAGGGCGCGGACCAGATGCCGGCGGTGGACGGCTTCCGCCTCAAGCCCGGCACGCGCGTGGGTTTGTGGAAGGGCGCCAACAACATGCCCGGCGGCTGGCTGCTGTGGCTGCTGGAGCAGTACGGCATCAACCACGACATCGTGAAGGCGCAGGACTTCAACGGCGACCTGAACCAGCAGTACGACGTCATCCTCCTGCCCACCGGCACGTCGCGCGCGCGCATCGTCAACGGGCTCGACCCGGCGCGGAACGATCCAGCCGAGTGGTCGTGGGCCTACGGCGTGGGTGAAGCCGGGTGGACAAAGCTGAAGGCCTACGTCGACAACGGCGGCACGCTGCTGGCCATTGGCACCGCCGTCGAAACGGCCATCGACCTGCTCGGCCTCCCCATCGAGAAGGTACTCCCCCAGGCGGCGTCGCGTTTCGGTGCGCCGCCGCCCACCGACGCCGGCCAGGTGCCGGCCTCCGCCATCCAGGCAACACTGCGCGACACGTTCACGAGCCCGGCGCGTCTCATGCAGACGTTGCGTGACCAGGTGGCCGACCCGACGTCGCTGTTCTATTGCCCGGGCTCGTTGCTCCAGAACGAGTTCGACATCACCAACCCCGTCGCCTGGGGCATGCCGGAGGCGTGGCCCATCTTCTTCCAGAACGATCAGGCCTACCGGCTCCGGCCAGGCTTCGGCATCGAATCGAGCGTGGTGTCGCGCTATCCGCGCGAGAACGTCCTGCAGAGCGGATGGCTGCTTGGCGAGGAGTACCTGACGGACCAGGCCAACGTGGTGTCGTTCCGCGTCGGCAAGGGCTTTGTCGTCACTTACGGTTCGCAGGTGGACTTCCGGACGCAGCCGCGCGCGACGTTCCGCCTCGTCTTCAACGCGATGTTCCACGGACCATCCACGCCGGTGACGGCGGCGGAAATGCAGCGGGCCACCACCAACGACCGCTAGGTCATCCGCCCCGATAACGGCCGCTGGTTTCAACGGGGACTGGCGGCCGGCCTCAAGGCCGGCAGGGCGCAACCGGGCGCTCGCCGCGTCACCACCTTCGCTCGAATCACGGTTCTACTCTGCTCGAAGCGCACGCGCCGGGTTGATCCGGCTCGAGTTACGCCGGCACGAGCACAGCCGGGACCCAGCCGCGCAGGCTGTTGATCAACCACACGCGCGATGCCTGTGTCAGGTCGTTCCTGGTCACAAGACCTTCGGCAATCTCGCCGCGCTCCAGGAGTTCGGCGCGCAACACGCCCGGCAGCAGACCGCAGGTTATGTGTGGCGTGATGCGACGCCCGCCGCTCGCGATGACAACGTTGGCAATGGTCGACTCCGTGATCTCGCCATTCGTATTCCAGAGCAGCACATCGTCCAGGTCAGGCCGTGCGCGGCGCGCCGTTTCGTAGGTATCGCGACACGTTGTCTTGTGTCGGATGAACGGGCTGCCGGTGTCGGCTGGTTCAGGAGCCAGGCCAACGCGCCAGCGCGTGGCCGGCGCCTCGTCATGCGGCGTGCAGGTTACTTCCGGCACCCCATCCGGCCCCACGAGCAGGCGCACGCGCCAGCATCCGGCGATGTTGTCTGCCGCGGCCGCAGCCAGCATGTCGCGCACGTGTGATTCATCCCACGTATAGCCAAAGTGATTCGCCGACTGGCGGATCCGGGAAAGATGCCGTTCGAGCCGGGCGACGACGCCACGCTCCAGGCGCATGGTCTCGAGCAATTGGAACGGCGCGGGTGGCGTCATGTGATGTCCGCCGTCATGCGCCGGCGGCCCGGACGGCCTCAATCAACTTCGCCGCCTTCAGCAGCGACTCGTCGTACTCCTCATGCTCGTCCGAGTCGTCTATCACGCCACCACCGGCATGGATATATGTCGTGCCGTCCGAGACGATAGCGGTGCGGATGGCAATGTTGAGGTCGGCCGACCCGTCGAATCCGAGATAGCCGATGCTGCCGGTGTACACGCCGCGTGCCGTTGGTTCGAGTTCGTCGATGATCTCCATCGCACGGATCTTCGGGCAGCCGGTAATCGAGCCGCCCGGAAATGCCGCCCGCAGCAGGTCGACTACGGTGCGGCCGTCCTCGAGGTTACCGGCAACCGTGGCCACGAGGTGATGCACCGACGGATAGGTTTCCACCTCCGGATACGCCCGCACCCGCACGGAGCCGGGCACGCACACGCGGCCAAGATCGTTGCGCAGCAGGTCCACGATCATCGCCAGTTCGGCTCTGTTCTTCGGGCTCTCGAGAAGCTGCGCCCGCCGGGCGGCATCGTCTTCAGCCGATGTCCCACGCCGGCTGGTCCCCTTGATGGGACGCGTCTCGACATGACGGCCTCTCACGCGGAGGAAGCGTTCGGGCGACGAAGAGACAATAGCGTGACCGTCGTGGTTCAGGTAGGCGGCAAATGGTGCCGGGTTGGTCTCGGCCAGATGTCGATACAGGTCCCACGCCCGCATGTCGGCGGTGGCCGCGCGAAAACGCTGCGTCATGTTCACCTGATACACGTCGCCGGCGCGGATGTACTCCTTGATGCGTCTGATCGCGCTCAGGTAAGTCTCACGGCTCATGTCCGGCACGACGCTCAGTGCTCGAGGCGTCCCGGCAACGCGCGCGCCATTATCGCCTGAAGCTGCGTGTGTCGCGTCTGTCCGATGCGCGGCCAGCCCCGCCGGCACGCGCCGAAGCTCGTGCAGAACGTCGTCCCTGGTCGGGCCGATTGATTCATTACCCGTGCGCAGGCACCCAAGAAACATTTCTCCGCTCTCGCGATGCTCCGCGATCGTGAAGTTGTGCAGCGACAGATACGCGTCGGGCAGTCCCGTGTCGTGCACCGCCGTGTGCGAAAGCGTTTCGAGGTGCCGTCCCAGTTCGTAGCCCAGATAACCAACAGCGCCACCAACGAACGGCAGCGTGTGGCTACCGGCAGGCCCACTGGCGCGACAGTTCGCCAGCAGTTCTTCCAGCACGGCAAACGGATTCTGGTGCGACTCGTACACCTCACTGCCAAGCCGCACCGCCGTGTCATTGCCATCCACGGTGACACGTCCGAATGGCGCAAAGCAGAGAAACGAATAGTCGCTCAGCGGCCCGCAGCTGCCCTGACTCTCCAGCAAGGCGCAATCCACACGGCCCGACACGTACTCGGCAATGTCCTGAAACGACACCTCGCCGAGGTCGAGTGGTTCGACCGTGGCGTCGAACTCGAACCGTGCCGGCACCGTGTCATGCAGGGTGCGCATGCGGCAGCCTCGCAAAGAAGTTCAGCAGCATTGCGTGTCCGTGTTCGGTCATGAACGACTCGGGGTGGAACTGCACGCCCTCGACGGGCCACTCCCGATGACGCAGCCCCATCACCAGGCCATCGTCCGTCCAGGCGGTCACTTCCAGCTCGGGTCCGATGCTGTCGCGATCCGCCACCAGCGAGTGATACCGCGCCACGGTCAGTCCCTGCGGCAGGCCGGCAAACACCGTGCGGCCGTCGTGGTGGATGGCCGACACCTTGCCGTGCCACGGCCGGGGGGCACGCACCGTGTGGCCGCCGAACACTTCGTTGATGCACTGATGCCCGAGACAGACGCCGAGAATCGGGCACGTCGCTCTCATTCGCCGGACGACCTCCCTGCTGATGCCCGCATCCGCCGGCGTCTTCGGTCCGGGTGAGATGACCACGGCATCAGGGCAGAGTGCGACGATGGCGTCGACGGATACCGCGTCGTTGCGAAACACCCGCACCTCGTCTGTGATGAGGCGCAGGGACTGATAGAGGTTCCAGGTGAACGAGTCGTAGTTGTCGATCAAGACGACGCGGGGCTGCGCCGTGTCCTGCTGTTCCCGGTCCCGACTCACGTTACCCGTAGTCTACCCGGCCACCCGGCCGCGTTCACGTGCCGGCCAGGTTGGTAACGAAAAGCGCACCGCCCTTTTTTGCCTTCCGCTTTTTGCCTTTTGCCTTCTCTTACATCCCCGGCACGCCGGCCAGCATGCAGCGCACGCTGCCGCCACCCACCCGTTCGATCCAGGTGACTGGTGACTCGACGATGTCGGCATGGGTGAGCAGGTGCTGGCGCTGATCGGGCGTGAGCGCGCCGGACGCGCGGGCGGACATCGCCACTACCGGCCGTCCGCGATTGGTGGCCACCTCGAGAATATTGCCGGCAAACTCCGCCATCTGCGCGCGCGTCAGCGTGATGACATCGCGATGCGCGCCAAGCCGATCGAGCAGGGCACGCCGCTCGTGAGCGTCGGACACCGCTTCGTCGCAGATGACGGCAAACCGCTGGCCAATGCTCATCACCACGTTGGTGTGGTACACGGGCTGTCCGGCGGCATCCGCCGCGCCAAACACCACGGGGGTGTATCCCAGCAGATCACACACGTCCCGCAGCACCTGAACGTTCGTCCGCGGCGAGGCACATGCATACGCGATATGTTGCGCATGATCGAACACGATGCTGCCCGTGCCTTCGAGGTAGCGGCCCTCGCGCTCGTGAAACGACAGGTCGACCACGCGGCGGGTGCGGAAGCCGGCGCGACTGCTGACGATATCGAGCAGATCCGTCCGCCGTTCCCGGCGCCGGGCCGGCGCGCACATCGGATAAAGAATTACCGTGCCATCGCCGTGGAACGACACCCAGTTATTGAGGAACACCGAGTCGGGCGTGGCCGCGTCCGTCCGGTCCGGCACATCGCACACCCGGACACCCGCGGTACGCAGTCGCTGGACCAGCGTGTCGAACTCGCCGCGCGCCCGCTCGTGGAGCGTCTCGATTGGCAGGTCCGACGGCGCGTGCTGGAAACTGTTGGTGGCCGCCGTGTCCGGGTCGTAGCCGAACGCCGACGGCCGGATCATCACCACCGACGCTGGAGTCTGCAGACCGGACAGGACCTGGCGTGACGAATCGAACGGCATGGACGCACCCGACGGACGAACACGCCGCGGCCATCGCGGCGTATTGGCAATATATTGCCCACGCCGGATCGCCCTGTCAACGGATGGTTCGTGTCCGCCGGCGCGTCCACTGGCTGCCATCCGTCGAACGGGCCATAATGCGCCCATGCCGAGGAGCCGCCCACGCCCCGCCGACGCTGGCGGGGATACCGCATCGATGACCACCGTACTGCGCGATGTGGCGGTCAACCTGCGGCAGGCCCGCGAGCGGCGAGGCTGGACGCAGGATCGGCTGGCGCGCAGTGCCAAGGTGAGCCGGCGGATGCTGACCGCCATCGAAGGCGGCGATGCCAATGTCAGCCTCACCACCCTCGGGCGTATTGCCGTCGCGCTCGGTGTGCCCTTTGCCGAACTCATTGCCACGCCGAGCGCGACAGCCGCGCAGGTGGACGTCATCGTGTGGCGCGGCCGGAAGCCGGCCAGCCACGCCCGCATGCTTCTCTCACAGCGGGCGTCCCGCGAGGTCGAACTCTGGGAATGGAGCCTGGCTCCCGGTGAGCGATACCGAGCCGAACCGGATCCGACCGGTATCAGCGCGTTCGTCTACGTCACCACCGGGGAACTGGTGCTTGGCCTCGCCGGGCATTCCGTGGTCATCGGCCAGGGCGGCTTCTACGCCTATCCCTGCAACCAGCAGTATTCCTACGAGAACCACGGCAAGCAGGTCTGCCAGTTCATCAACAACATCATCACGTAGCGGCGTCGGCCGCGCTTCACACACGCCCGGTCACTTGACACGACCACGCCTCATGCGCAGTATGTTGCGCTATGGCGTCTGTTTCCG
>CAZZGM010000070.1:8500-11243 GCA_964653955.1 uncultured Bifidobacteriaceae bacterium
GTTACCGAAGCCCGTGGATCGCAGCATGGCAGTGGACCACCCGACATTTCTGCCCGGACACGCGTGACGCTCGTTGGCGGCCCGGTCGATCTGGGTGCCAACCAGCGCGGCGCGGCCATGGGGCCAGCCGCCGTGCGCGCCGCCGGACTGGTATCGCGGCTGGAGGCTGCGGGCCTGAACGTCGTCGATACCGGCGACGTGGCCGTTCCCGCCCCACACGGCGTCATCGATCCGCGCAAGCGTCACATCGAGGCCATTGCCGCGGCCACGGCCGGCGTCTTCGACCGCACACGCACGGCGCTGCAGGCGGGCCGTTTCCCGGTGCTGCTGGGCGGCGACCACACCGTTGCCGCCGGCTCCGCCGGCGCCACGGCCACCCACGTGCGCGAACAATCCGGCGGACGGATCGGCGTGCTGTGGATTGACGCGCACGGCGACCTGAACACGCCCGCCACCACCCTCAGTGGCAACGTGCACGGCATGCCGCTGGCGGCGCTCCTGGGAAACGAACCTGAAGAACTGGCCGGCCTCGGCGGATGGACGCACAAGATTCTGCCGGCGCACACGGTGCTGGTGGGCGTGCGCAGTCTGGACGAAGCCGAACGCCAGGCCATTGCCCGGCTGGGTGTGCACCTGTATACGGCTGACGATGTGAGGCGGCGAGGGGTGGCGGCGGTGATGGACGAGGTGCGTGGCATCTTTGCGGCCACCAGCGGGGTGCACGTCTCGCTCGACATCGACGTCTGCGATCCCGAAGATGCGCCGGGCGTCAGCACACCCGAGCCTGGCGGCGTGTCGCTGCCCGACGTTCGCGCTATCCTGCGCGAGGTCACCACGTTCGACCTGCGTTCCTTCGACGTCGTCGAGGTGAACCCGGCGCGGGACGTGGGTAACCGCACCGCAAAACTGGCCGCGCACCTGGCCGTGTCGGTACTCGCTCGTGAAAGGCAGCCGCGATGAGCAGGGAGCACCCCGTACCGCCCGAGATGTATATTGCGCTCGAGGACCGGTACGGTGCCCACAACTACCGGCCGCTCGACGTGGTCATCGCGCGCGGCAGCGGCGTGTGGCTGTACGACGTGGAGGGCCGGAAGTACCTCGATTGCCTGGCGGCCTATTCCGCCGTCAACCAGGGCCACTGCCATCCCGCCATCATCGATGCCCTCGTGGAGCAAGCCTCACGAGTCACGCTGACGTCACGTGCGTTCCGAAACGATCAGTTGCCGCCGCTCGTCCGCGACATCGCGGAGCTGACGCGCATGGACGCCGTACTGCTGATGAACACCGGCGCCGAGGCCGTGGAAACGGCCATCAAGGCCGCCCGGAAGTGGGGCTACCAGGTCAAGGGCATTCCGGACGAAGAAGCCGAGATCATCGTCTGCCGCAACAACTTCCATGGCCGGACCATCTCGCTGGTGAGTGCCTCCACCGAGCCGCAATATCGCCGCGGGTTCGCACCGTTCACACCCGGCTTTCGTGTGGTGCCGTTTGGCGACGTTGCGGCGCTGGAAGCGGCCATCACCCCTCGCACCTGTGCGTTTCTCGTGGAGCCCATCCAGGGCGAAGCCGGCGTGATCATTCCGCCAGCAGGCTATCTTCGCGCCGTGGCGGAGGTGTGCCGGCGCGAACGGGTGCTGTTGCTGGCCGACGAAATCCAGTCGGGGCTCGGCCGCACCGGGCGCTGGTTTGCGTGCGACCACGAAGACGTCGTGCCCGACGGCATCATTCTCGGCAAGGCACTGGCCGGCGGCTGTTATCCCGTGTCCGCATTCGCCTCCCGCAGCGAAGTGATGGATGTGTTCTCACCGGGCGATCACGGCAGCACCTTCGGCGGCAATCCCCTCGGCTGCGCCGTGGCCCGCGCCGCCCTGCGTGTGCTGCGAGACGAGTCGCTGGTGGAACGGACACCCGCGCTTGGCGAGTACTTCATGAGCCTGCTCCGTCAGATTGACTCGCCGGTCATCCGCGAGGTGCGCGGCCGCGGGTTGTGGATGGCCATCGAACTCACGACCCGCGCGCGTCCGTACGCCGAGGCACTGGCGCGGCAGGGCGTGCTGTGCAAGGAAACGCACGACACCATCCTGCGCATTGCGCCGCCACTGGTGATCGAACGAAGCGACATCGACTGGGCCGCGGAGCGCATGGCCGACGTGCTGCGTCGCGAGAACATCGGTCAAAGCTGAGCCGACGTTCGTTCTCGCCAGTTCAGGACGCCCTGCAGGGGACAAACGGCCGCATGAGCGCCACGCTCCACAGCGATCGGCCGCGACGTCCATCGCGGCCGCAAGGACTCGACATGCGCGCAGTAGATCACGTTTCGAATCGTGAACTCAAGCTGGTTCATCGATCGCCTTCGTCCCAGCGAACAGCAATGGGCCGCGCAAGTCCGGGAAGGGGCAACGATGCCGCCTCTACCTCCACCGCCTCGCGCGCGGCACGAGGCAATCGGCGCCACGCCTGGATGCTCACCACCTCTTGCGCGCGCCGCCACGTGCCGACGATATCTCCTGCCACCAGCAGGGCGCCGGGCCAGACACGTGATGTCCACAAGGCGCGGCGATGGGCGGCGCTGGTCACCAGCAGCTCACGATCGCGGCCCTGGAGCAGGAAGTAGGCGTCACCGCTCGGCAGCAGACGGGCGGGCGCAGGCGCCGACGGTGCGGCCCGGAACGCCGGTTCGTCGGCGGCCAGTATCCACGCATTGCCAATCGGCGTCCGCCCCTCGCTTACGCCGGTGCGGACG
>CAZZGM010000071.1:0-11104 GCA_964653955.1 uncultured Bifidobacteriaceae bacterium
ACTGGACATGGACGGCCTGCTGGTGTTCGCGCAGGAGTTTGCGCAGCACGCGCAACCGCCCGCTCCAGGTGCGCCCGCCGCCAGCACCGCCAGTGACGCCAGCGGCCCCATGGACGTCACACTCGACATCAATGCCGCGCGCGGCCGCGTGGGCGGTGCGCCGTTCGATCAGTTGAAGGGCACGGTACGGATTACGCCGGGACAGGTCGCGCTGGTCCCGCTGTCGCTGGGCGTCTTTGCCGGTCAACTGAACGGTGAGATCCGCGCCGACCTGTCTGGCGCGGAACCCGTCGTCGCCATCAAGGGCTCGCTGAACGGTATCGACATGGCACAGCTCACGGAGTTTGCGGGCCAGCCGGGTGCCATTACAGGACGGCTCAACGGCACCATGGCCGTGCAGACGAGCGGCGCCGACGCATCACGCGTGCTCACGGCCACACGCGGCAACGGCTCGGTCACGATCAGCGACGGCACCATCAAGGCCCTTCAGATTGTCAGGCCCGTCGTACTGGCCTTTGGCAAACCCGACATGGCCCAGCCCATTGCCGGTGGCGAACGATTCGACCGCATGGACACGTCGTTCACCATGGCCCGCGGCGTGGTGACGCTCGACACCCTCACGTTCCAGTCCCGAGACGTCGAAATGGACGGCAGCGGGCCGGTGGACCTGACGGGCGGCACGGTCAACGTCCAGGCCAACGTGCGTCTGTCGCGCGAGCTGACGGCACAGGCCGGGCGCGACCTCGTCCGCTATACCGCAGACGATGGCCGCGTGACCGTACCGGCACGCATCACGGGACCACTCGATGCACCGCAGGTAGGCGTGGACATGGCCGGCCTCACGCGCCGCGCGGTCACCAACGAGTTGCAGCGGCAGGCCGATGACCTGAAACGTCAGGGCGAATCGGCCATTCGCGGACTGCTGCGGAAGAAGGGCGGCTAATCTGTCATTGCCCGGATAGCGCCCGTTAGAAGTTCACCCGCAGCCCGAGCTGCAACTGCCGTGGTCCACCGAACCGTGCGGTCGATGGCGCAAACAGCGCCTGGCCGGCAGTGAGCACCGGCGACGAGGGTGTGCCATAGACGCTGATGGCGTCGTTGCCGAAGTTCCGATTCGACGCGCGCGTCACGTTGAACGCCTCCACCAGCAGGTCCAGGCGGCGTCCGCTGATCGTTCCGAATGACTTCATCAGCCGGAGATCCAGATTGAAGAACGACGGCTGCCGGAACGAGTTGCGGGCCACGACTCGCCCGTCGATGATGGCCCGGTCGTTCTCGTCGTTTCCGTCGCGCTGAACGTCGCTGCCGATGACCGGCGTAAACGGAAATCCCGACCGCGTGACGAGGATGGCGCTGACCAGAAAACGCCCGGGCAAATCCACCACCGTCGAGGCGTTGAAACTGTGGCGGATGTCCTGCTTCGACCACGACCACTCCGCATCCGGATCGAACACGTTCAGCGCCGGTTCCTGACTGAAGTTGCGCTCGTTGGAGTCATTGTCCTTGTTGTAGGCGAGCGTATAGTGGGCCTGCGCCTGCACGCGGCCGGAGAGGCGCTGCACCAGCGACGCCGTCAGCGCATGGTACCTGGCGCGCGCCGCCGACTCGTTGATCGACAGCTGCGCAATGCTCGGGTCCGGCCGTGCGTCCGGATAGATGGGCATGCCGAACTCGTCGATGGTTGGCGGGAACAGGTTCCGATCCAGCCGCCGCTGCAGTTGCCACGCGTTGGCAAATACGTAGCCCACGCTCGCCTGTGTCGCACGGCCGACCTGCTGCTCCACTGTGGCGGCCGCCTGAAACGTCCGCGGGTTCCGGAAGTCCGGATCGAAGCCGAAAATCCGCTGCGGCGCGGTAATGGTGCCTTCGGGCAACAGCGGCAGGGCGTTGGGAAACTCCAGCTGCGAGAGGATGCCGGGATCGACCCGGCTGTCTACCGCCAGACTCGAAAGACCGTTGTCGGTGAACACGCGCTGAAACAGGTTCGCGGGCGTGCGCGAGGCATACACACCTGACGACACGCGGACGATGGTGGCGCCGGTGCCGCTGGCATCCCAGGTGAAGCCGAGCCGCGGCTGCCACATGGCCAGGTCGTTCGGAATCAGCGCGGTTTCCGGAAACGCCGGATTCGGCCGCGTCGGCTGCGGATTCCACTGCCCTTCCCAGCGCAACCCGGCGTTCAGCGTCAGGTTCGGGGCCAGCTCGATGGCATCCTGCACGAACACCGCGAGCTCCTGTCCCGTGCCTTCGAACGTCAGCTCTTCTTCACTGAAGCGGGCCACCGTCTGGCGATAGCGGCTGATGTTGCCGGCCACGTAGTTGGCGAGACTGGTGAAGTCGTAACGTCCCTGGATGTTCCCGGAACGGCGCTGCCTGAAGGTATTGACGTTGGCATCCCAGCCGAATCGCACCTGATGCCGGTTGGCGGTGAAGGTGAGATTCTGCGTGAACTGCACGCGCCGTGCGTCGAACAATCGCGGGCGGCCGCTGTCGCCGCCAAACGTCCCGAAGCCGTTGATGGTGACCTGCGCCAGGTTGGAGTTCGGGTCCTCCAGGCGATCGTCGGTGGCCACCTGCGCGCGGAGATCGCTCAGCAGGCGGCTGGACAACACCGACGTCAGCGATGCCTTCACGGCCACGCTCGATGCGCGTCGCGTGAAGTTTGCCGTGGCCGCCGTCGTCTGGCGTGGGGAATCGAAGTTGAAGTTCTCGCCCGTGAGGCGCGTGTACATCGGCTGTATGTTCAGCGTATGTGCGCTCGACAGCACGGCGTCGACGCGTCCGAAGAAGGCGGTCGGGTTGTTCGTGCCGTATTTCTCGCCCTCCAGAGCCCGCAGTTCGGCGGGGACCTCTACACCGGCGGCCTGCGGTTCGAAGCGCACCACGAACGGCACGCGCAGCAGGTTCTGCTCCAGCGCCGTGAAGAAGAACACGCGATTCCGGACCAGGCGCCCTCCGAGCGAACCGCCGAACTGGTTCTGCCTGTTGTCCAGTGACTGGTCGAAGGCGTCCGGCGAGGTCAGCGCCTTGTTGCGGTTGAAGTAGAACGCGTCGCCGCGCATCTGATTGGTGCCCGACTGCGTCACGACGTTGACGAAGCCGGCGCCCGTGCGGCCTACTTCGGCACCCGCACCCGAGCGGACCACCTGAAACTCACGCACGGCCGACTGGGGGAAGAAGAACGCCGTTTCGTTGCCGCCGCGCTGATTTCCCTGGAGCGGATCGTTGAAGTCCGCACCGTCGATGGCGACGTTGGAGTTGATCGACCGCTGACCGGCAATTACCAGCCCGGCACGATCCGACTCCTGGACGATGGTCGGGGTCAGCTGCGCGAACTCCGCGAAGTTGCGGCCACGAATGGGCAGGTTGGTAATGGCTCGAGCGTCAATCGACGTTCCCGCGGCGGTACCCGATCGATCGATGCCAACGGTGGCCGATACGGTCACCACTTCCGAAACGGCCGCCGGCGAGAGCATGGGCGACAGGCGCTCGGTCGCGCCAACGGTCAGGACGATGTTCTCGAACCGCACCGTGGCAAATCCTTCGAGCGCGACCTCGACGATGTACCGTCCGACGGCCATGGCGGGAAAGTTGAACCGGCCCGATCCGTCGGTGACGACAATCCGTTCCACTGCCGTGTCGGCCTGACGCGCGGTCACCGTCACGCCTGGCATGACAGCGCCCTGCTGGTCGGTCACCGTGCCGAAGATGGCCGCGCTGCCGGACTCGGACTGCGCGTGAACGGGGGCGAACGTGGCCAGGACGAGCGCCACAACCAGTCCCGCATGAAATGCTGCGTCGGATACTCTCACTCGGTGGAACCTCCACCGGCGACGGTACGACGCGGTCACGACAACGACGTGTCGACTACGTCAAGACGCTGCGACGCGTTGGCGGGTGGCGGCGGAACGCGCGCGGGCGCCGGCGCCCGTCTTGCGCGCATCGAACCGGTCGCGCGCGGCACGGATTTGCGGCCAGCGCGCCTGCAGCCACGACACGAGGCCGCTGACCGGATCCATCAGCCCCTGGCCGAGCGGGGTGAGCTCATACTCGACGCGCGGCGGTACCTCCGCATAGACATGGCGCGTGAGCATGCCGTCACGCTCGAGACTGCGGAGCGTGGCGGTGAGCATGCGCTGGGAGATACCCGGGACGTTCCGCTTCAACTCGGAGAAACGGCATCGCCGCCCGGGCATGCCTTCGAGCATGACAATGACGAGCAGGCTCCACTTGTCGCCAATCCGGCTCATCATGTCCCTGAACTCGCAATCGTGATGAGCGTCGACGCCGGTCGGGCATGGCCGCACCATAAGGTTCCCTCCAGGTAACTGACGCACACGAATGTGCCGTCTTGTGCATCGTGTTCTGGTATCCGACGATATCCAAGTATACGTCAGTAACCAACAGGGCCGGCGTGCTCCAGCCGGACCATTCATGCGAGGCACTCAAGTGAACTCATCCTGGAAGATCCTGATTTCCCGAGGCGCGACCGTGCTGTTTGCCGGCCTCATGCTGCTCTCCGCGTTCATGTATCTCTCTGGGGCGCCGCAGATCCAGGAGTCGCTGGCGCACCTGGGATATCCGCCCTACATCCTCACCATCCTCGGCATCGCGAAGCTGCTCGGGGCAGTGGCGTTGTTGCAGCCTGTCCTGCCGACGCTTCGTGAATGGGCATACGCGGGGTTTACCATCAACCTGATCGGCGCGACGGCATCACACGCGCTCTCCGGTGATCCCATGGGCGTGACCGTCGCTCCGGTGATGGTGCTGGCACTGCTGGCCGTGTCGTACGTGTGGCAGGCCACTGATGCGGATCGGGCACGACGGACCGTGGCAGCGGCGGCGTAAAAACGCCGCCACCCGTCAATGCTCTCTGAGCGTCTCGACCGGATCGATGCCGAGCGCGCGCCGGGCTGGCACGACAGCCGCGGCGAGCGCCACGGCAATCAGCGCGGCCGCGGCACCGGCCAGCGTCGAGGGATCGCCGGGGGCGAGTCCGTACAGCAGCGATGCCGCGAAGCGTGACAGCCAGGTCGACAGCGCCGCGCCAATGAGCACTCCGGCAACCACGAGCACGAACACGCGTGACAGCACCAGGCGTACCACGGCCAGCGGCGTCGCACCGAGCGCCAGGCGGACGCCAATTTCCGTCTGCCGGCGTGTCACGCCGTAGCTCGTCACGCCGTAGAGCCCGAGGCCGGCCAGCAGCAACGCGAGTACGCCAAACAGCCCCGACAGCGTGGCGATGAGCCGTTCCTGATGCACCGACTCCTGTACCTGATCGTCGAGCGTCCGTATCGTCAGCGCCAGCCGAGGCTCGATGGCCGTGAGCGCGTCGGCAATCCGCGGTGACAGCGCGGCGGGTGCCCCGGCCATCGGGCGAACGCCGAGCGCGACGAATGCGCCGAGCGGAATCGGCAGATTCCATTGCGCAATCGGAAAGTACATCACGGGCTGCATCTCTTCCCGAAGCGATCGGTACACCGTGTTGCCGACGATACCGACGACGGTTCGTGCTCCGAACGACATCTCGCCACCGGGACCCAGCGAAACGGTGATCGACTCGCCGATGGCCACCCGGTCCGGGAAAAAGCGCTCTACGAAAGCGCTGTTCACCACGGCCACGGGCAATGCGCCGGCGGCGTCTCGACTGCTGATGTCGCGGCCCGACAGCAGCGGCACGCCGTAAGCGGCGAACCACTCCGGCGTCACCCATGTGTACTTGGCGCGATTGTGCTCGGGATCCGGCGCGGGGGCCACGCCGGCAACTTCCACGTGCAGGCTCATGTTCGATCCGCCGACAGGGGTGGACGTCGATGCCGCGGCCGTAGCCACACCGGGCACGGCACGCACCGCTTCCACGAGACGATCGTAGAACGCGGCGCGAGCGTCTGGCGGAAGCGCGGCCCGCCCGGCATTGGCATTGACCAGCAGAACTCGATCACCGTCGAATCCGAGTGGAACCCTGGTCAGGCGCGTGAACGTACCGACGAACAGCCCGGCCGTGACGACCAACGTGAGCGACAGCGCAACCTGCGCCACCAGCAGACCGGCCGACAGCGAGGCTCGCCGATCGCCGGCAATGCCACGGCCCTGTTCCTTGAGCGCGTCGATCGGTCTGGCCCCCGTCACCCGGAATGCCGGAGCCACACCACACAGCACCGCCGTGGCCGTCGTCATCAGCACGGTGAAGCCCAGCACACGCCAGTCGAGGGGAAGATCGAGCGAGACGGTCGTACTCGCGGTGGACAACTGCGCGACGAGAGCGCGACCGGCCCACATGGCCAGCAGCAAGCCGGCCGCGGCACCCGCCGCCGCAAATATCACGCTTTCGACCAGGAGTTGCCTGGCCACCCGCCACCGTGTTGCGCCAAGCGCAAGACGGATGTTCAGTTCGTGACCCCGTGCTGTCGCACGGGCCAGCAGCAGGTTGGCGATATTCGCACACGCGAGCAGGAGCACGAGCGCCACGACCGCCAGCAGCACGGCGAGCGGCCGCTGATAGGTCTGACGAAGCAGTGACATTCCGGTGCTGGCCGAAACGACCGAAAGCGGCTCCTTCAGATACTGCTCGGCGTACTCCGGCATTCCCTGAGGAACGGACGCTTCGCGAAGGTGTGGCTGGATCCCACGAATGAGTGCGTTGGCACTCTCGAGCGACTGATCCGGCTTCAGTCGAAAGGCAATACGTAACCAGTAGTTCATACGATCCAGCGGAGGATTGATGAACGACTGCGAGCCCCGGATCAGCGGTTCCGCTGCCAGCGGCAACACCACGTCGAACGCCTGCCCGACCTCGAGTCCGGTGAAGCCTGGCCCTGTGACGCCAACAATGGTGAAAGGAGTGCCCTGAATGACAATCGAAGCACCGACGACGGACGGCGCTCCGCCAAACCGGGTCTGCCACAACCCGTAACTGATCACCGCAACCGGGCCGTCAGCAGCACCTCGCACATCGTCGGCCGTGGTAAACGTTCGGCCGACGAACGCGGGAACGCCCAGGACGCGGAAAAAATCACCGCTCGCGAACACCCCGCTCACCGGATCGACTTCTCCGCCGTTCGAAAGGTCGAATTGCGCCGCGGACCATGCGAGGGCACCGTCGAAGGCATCGGCCCGCTGCTCGACGGCCTGCCACAATCCGTAGCTCCATCGAGAGCCGCCCGCGGGAATCGTCTCGTTTCCACCGGCCGCCAACGCGGCCAGCCGCCCGGGCTCGACGACCGGCAGCTCGCGCAGCATCAGCGCATTGACGATGGAGAAGATGGCGGTGTTGGCGCCAATGCCGAGTGCCAGCGACAACACGGCAACGAGGGTGACGCCGCGGCTGCGCCGCAGCTCCCGGCCCGCGTAGGCAATGTCACGAAGCACGCCTTCGAGCCAGGGGAACGATGACACCTCGTGCACGGTTTCGCCGAGCCGTGTGAGGTTGCCGAACTCACGGTGGGCGCGGGCACGGGCCTCGTCCTCCGGCAGTCCCTGCTCCTGGTACTCGTCGGCCAGCAGATCGATGTGGAGCTGGAGCTCGTCCCGAACGTCACGCTCGTGCCGGCGCGACAGCAGGGCACGCAGGCGAAGCCGAAGACGGGTGAGCCAGTACGGCATGGTCAGGCCTTCTGAAGCACCGCCGCAATGGCACCAGCAATGGCCTGCCACCGTTCCGTCTCGCTCGCCAGTGCCCGGTGGCCTCGCCGCGTCAGCTTGTAATACTTCGCCCGGCGGTTGTTTTCTGTCGTGTCCCAATAGGACTCGATGAGGCCATCGAGTTCCATCCGGTGCAGCGCCGGATAGAGCGACCCCTGCTCCACCTTCAGCACCGCATTCGACACCTGCTGAATCCGCTTCGCAATGGCGAAACCGTGATTGGGTCCCGGCGCCAGTGTCCGGAGGATCAGCAGCGGCAAGGTGCCCTGCAACAATTCGCCTTTGGACGACTCTCCCATAGATGCTTGAGATGAGAATAGGCAGGACGGCCTCTCATGTCAAGTATCTAGGCAAGACCGATCGCCGCGGCCCGGCTCGTTCTGGCGCGATTACTGCAGTGGCAGGGCCTGGCGACCGCAACTGGGCCGTCGCCGGACATAAGGAGGCAGTCGCCATGACCAGACATCTTGCTGCTGCCTGCGGTGCCTTCGCGCTCGCAGGCCTTACGCTCTCCGCACAGACTTCACAGGCTCCCGGACAGCCGCCGGGCACACGCACGCCTGGCGAAAGCGACCGGGCCGCGGTGATGACCGGGTGCCTGACGGTGTGGAACGGTTCGATGGGCGCCATCGGCACGAAACCCGGCACCCCGGACGAGGTGGCCACGCCCACGCAGTTCGTGCTGACCAGCGCCACGGAAGGTGGTGAGAACGTGACACCGCAACCTCCGGAAACGGCCGCCGATGCTCCCACGTCGCCGGCGCCGCACCCGAGCCTGGCGCACAGCACCCTCATTGTGGAAGCCAGGGACTCAAGTGTGGACCTGAAGGCACATCTCGATCGCAAGGTGCAATTGACCGGCGTGCTGACCTCGTCGGTGGAAGACGCGCCCACGCCCGGCGCCGCGCCGGGAGCACCGGACACACGCGTCGAAGACGCCATTCGTCAGGTGACCTTCCTCGTCACGACACTCGAAGTCATCGCGCCTTCGTGCGATTGATGGGCGACGTACAGAAGCCGGGCGTCAGGGATCGGCTCCCCTGACGCCCGGGACTCCTGCGCCTTCGCGCCGTCATCCGCCGATGCGCGGCTCACTTCGCGTGCGCCTTCACCAACTCGACGAACGCCTTCATCCATTCCGTCAGAAACTTCTTCGTGCCTTCATCGGCCAGCTGACCCTTGTCATCGAACGTTCCCTTCGTCACCTGCAGGTAGACCTCGGGCTGTCCCAGCGTCGGCATATCGAGATACGAAAGGATGTTCTTCAGGTGCTGCTGCGCCATGGACGCACCCGGCGCGCCCGGTGACGCGCCCATGACGCCCGCCGGCTTTCCTTTCCACACACTCTGTCCGTACGGGCGCGAGCCATGATCGATGGCGTTTTTCAGCACACCGGAAATGGACCGGTTGTACTCGGGCGTGACGAACAACACACCGCTGGCCGCGGTGATTGCCGCCTTCAAGGTCTTGACCGGCTCGGGCGGACGTGTCTCTTCGTCCTGGTCGTACAGCGGCAGATGGCCGATGGGCACCTGCTCGAACACGAAGCCGGCCGGTGCCAGCTCGGTGATGGCGTTGGCGAGCTGACGATTGAGCGACTCCTTGCGGAGGCTCCCGACGAGAACGGCAATGGTATACGGCATGAGGCTAGTCGTTCGCCGTGCCTACGGCGTCCTGGAATACCAGCGTCTCGATCGAGGTCTGTCCTGCGTCGGCAACGATGACAATGGTGTACGCCTTGCCGGCTTCGAGCCTCACCGTATCGAGGCTTGCCGCCGTAGCGCCGTTGTTCGTGCGCAGCGTCAGCTCGCCGGCGGCCGGATCGACCTCGTCGTAGCCGGTCACCGAACGGAAGTCCACGCCCGCGATCAACGTTTCGTCGCTGCCGGCCACGACAACGTCGAGTTCGCCGGCATTGGCAGCGGCGTGCACGACGCGGATGCGGGCCTTGCCCTCGGTGGGCGCCTCGTGATCGTCCTGCACCACCTGCAGCACCGGCTGGCCATCGTCTCCGGGCAGGGCGAACACGGTGTAGTACTCACCGTCGCTCAGCCCTTCGCTGCTGCTGGCCAGCGGCTCACTTCCCGGCGTGGTACCGGCCGTGCGCAACGCAAACCCGTAGCGCTGACCGTCGATTTCCTTGTAGGGCGTAATCTCGCGGAAGTCCACGCCTTCGAACACGGGCATCTCGTCGGCCGTCACGTCGATCGTCGAGGTGGTGGGCACAGCGTGCACCACACGGACGAGTGCCGCGTCCACGCGTTCAGCCGCGGCTGACGATGGGGCCGCGGTCTGGCCATCGGGAGTGGTAGTGGTAACAGGCGCGTTGCGCGACGAGTCGCTGCACGCGACCAGAAAGGCGGCCGCGAGGCACGCACCGCCGAGATTCAAGCACGACTTCAATGACATGGCATGCTCCAGGTTGAAGACCGCGCCGGCGAACCTGGCCGGCCGTCATGCAGGCATGCTGGTGCAAGCCGCGCGCCACGGCAGCACCCGACGCGCGTTCTCGATCGAAGGCGGCATCGCCCCAGCCGTTGCCGCCGCCGAGGCACCTGAGTGACTGTTTGGGTAACGCGTTACTCAATGACGGTGTTTCGCAACAGCGCGAAACAGCTGGGGTATCTGTGCGTGCGGGCGCACTGGAGCACGGGCGGGCGAAACGAGCGGGAGTGAATACGGTGGCCGCGAGCCACCGGCGCGGGCGGGAGCGGCGCCGCAAAGACACCGCCCCCCATCCATGTGGTTGCGCCTACTTCTGCTGCTGGCTGCCAGCCGGCCGCAGCGTCGGATACTCGATGCCGAGCTGCTCCAGGTAGGTCGAGTAGCGCGTCGGGTCGTAGTAGTGCTTCTTCATCTCCTCGCGATACTTTGCGAGGATGTCGGCATTCAGGTGAATGGCCGGCTTGTCGTCGGCCTTGATGAAGGGGATGTACTTACGATCCTTCGTCTGCACGTCACGGAAGTAGGTCCACGCCTGATCCACCAGTTCCGCGCGCGTCAGGAAGTCGAGCACCGTCATCGCCATCACCTTGGCACCGGCCACGACACCCTTGTGGGCGATGGGCGTGGCGCTGGCAATGGCACTGGACCAGTTGTGTCCGGGCAGACCGGGAATGTTGGACGGGTAACGCAGCGTGACCGTCGGCACGTTCCACGAGATGTCGCCAATATCGTCCGAACCGCCGCCGTAGTTGTCCTCGTTCCGCACGGGACCGCGCAGCGGCTCGAGTTCGGTGGCCAGGCCGGGCTGCGTGGCGTTGCCCAGTTCCTTCTGAAGCCCCCTGGCCAGCGACTGATCGGCATCGCTCCAGGTCGGCAGCCCGACGCGCTTGATGTTTTCGTACATCACCTCGGCCACCGTCTTGTTCATGTGCTGCGGATAGGCGGCTCCGAGAATACGCGACGTCCAGGTGGTGTTGGTCATCAGCGCGGCGCCTTCGGCCATCTTGTTGCCGAT
>CAZZGM010000072.1:0-3550 GCA_964653955.1 uncultured Bifidobacteriaceae bacterium
AAGCGCGAGGCCCGGATAGATGTCGTCGCCGAGGCGCAGCAGCAACGGTACCCGGCGCAGCAGCCCATCGGGATCGGCTGCTACGTTGATGAATCCAGACGCACCGGCTGCGCGACTGAGAGCCGGTAACGTGCAGATGGCTCCCGACCCGTGCAGCACGCCATCGCTTGGCGGCCACGCGCCACGCTGCCGTTCGACGAGGGCCAGCGGGTGAAGGACGCACCCCTCGGCTGTCGCGTTCGGATCGAACACGACGGTGTGGCCCACGACGCTCGGGTGACGGGCGAGCGCCTGCGCCAGCCGGGCATCGCCATCGCCAGGGTGACGTTCTGTTTCGGCAAAGAGCACGTCGAGCGCCACGGCGGCGGCGCCATTCTGGTGCAGACGTTCCACGAGCGTGGCCATGATGTCGCGCGGCCATGGCCACTGACCGAATCGCGCCATGCTGACTTCGTCGATGGTGATGACGGCCGTGTGCGCCGGAACGCTGGGGCTCGTGTCCGCGCGGACGAGGGCGTCGAAGACGCGAAGGTCGAGCGCCGCCAGTGGCGCGGGCCGCCAGATGGCCAGCACAGCCGATGCGGCGGCCAGGCCAATCCCGAGCAGGAGACGCGCCAGGGCGGCCACGATGCAGCTACCGGACCGTCACTTCCACCCGGCGGTTGCGGGCTTCGGCAACGTTGTCGGCGGTCGGGACCAGCAAATCGGCCTCGCCGTGCGACACCACGTCGATGAGCCACGCGTCGAGGCCGGCGGTAATGAGGCGGTTGCGGATGAGTTGCGCGCGTTTGAGTCCGAGGCCGAAATTCGTTTCGGCGCTACCGGTGGTATCGGTGTGGCCAATCACGCTCACCTCCGGGGCCACCCTGTCCCTCACGGCGGCAATCACCTCATCGACGAGGTCAACGGATGCTGACGTGAGGATGTCGCTGCCGGTCTCGAAGTAGAGATTGAAGTGCTGAGCCGCGGCCGGCACGATTGCCAGCACGTCACCAAACATCCGCTGCACGTCGGCTTCATCCAGCGTCACTGGTACGGCTGGCGAACCGCCGCTGGCAATGGTCGTACTCGCGTAGGCCTCGGTCAGCTCCACCTGTGCGCCGCCTGCCGACACAATCAGATGCCCTGACTCCTTGTCTTCCGGATCGGGCGCCAGGACGATGAGGTCCTGGACGGGAGGAGCGGGTGCCTCGGGTACGGCCCGCGCGCAGCTCATTCCGAGGGCGACGCACACCAGCAGGCCGAGCCATCCGGCGCGGCTCACGGAGCCTCCGCGTGGATGAGGGCGTGCGTGCCGCGCACACCAATGACCGCCGTCGGCGTTTCCAGTCTCACCGACTCGGGCATCAGCGCGGCAATGCGTCCGGAGACGTATGACAGCGCCCCGCGCGCCATTTTCAGGACGAGCGACAGGCGGTTGTCGGCCGGTTGATACACGAACTCCGACAGCACGATTTCGGTGTTGGGGCCCAGAGCCAGCCGAGTGTTGTCCTTCAGCATGACCGCCATGCGTCCGTCCGCACCGGTCCTGAGCGTGTCGGACTCGCGAATGATGGCGCCCACCTCTGCGGCAAATGCTTCATCGCCGCGGACAATCGTCACGCTGCCGATGGCTTCTTTCACGCGGCCGGCCGGTGCCGGCTGCGCGCCGAGTGGAACGATCGACAATGCCAGCAGGCCGGCCACGAGCGCGGGCCACCGGCAAGGTATGGGGAACACCATGGCCGTGTGCTTTCCGAGGAGGTGGAGAAAGCTTAACGAAGCCGACCCGGATCCTCAACCCGCGTGTCACGGCCGAGGCGGCCATGGCCGGGCTCGTCCCGGTATAATTTTTCGGATACCCCTGCGGGAACCTGCACACCTATCCGATGCCCGGCCCTCTTCACATTGCGTTCCTCGGTTGTGGCTTCATTACCGACGTGCACAGCCGGCAGCTTCGTGCGCTTGGCGATGCGGTACGTCTGCGGTATGCCAGCCGGGACCGTGCGCGCGCCGAGGCCTACCGTGCCCGATTTGGCGGCGCGGCCAGCTACGGCGACTATCGCTCGGCCATCGAGGATCCGGAAGTCGAGGCCGTGGTCGTGGCGGTGCCACCGGCGTACCACCTCGAGCTGACGCTGCATGCGCTCGACGCCGGCAAACATGTGCTGGTGGAGAAGCCGGCGTTCCCGCTGACTGATGACTACTACACGGTGCGCGAGGCCCGTGATCGGGCCGAACGTGTCGTGCTGGTCGGCGAAAACGATCACTACAAGCCGCTGGCTGTGAGCCTCCGCCGCATGGTGGCGGCCGGGACGATTGGCGAGATGGTGTTTGCGCATTTCACGACCATCGCGCGCCGCCTGAAGAGCGAGGCCGACTGGCGCAACGACGAGCAGATGGCCGGCGGCGACGCGTTCTTCGAAGAAGGCATCCACTGGCTGCACCTGGCCGGCAGCCTCGGTCCCAGCATCGTGTCGGCGCAGGGATTCCGTCCGTCCGTGTCCCGGGACGGCGCCGATCGGCGCGCGAAAAGCATGATGGTGGCCTTTCGCTACGACAACGACGCCGTCGGAGCGCTGTATTACTCGCGCGAAATTCCGTCGCTGCTGCGCGGCCTGCGTCTCTCGAAGCTGTACGGGCGCGAGGGCGTGATCACCTTCGAGTCGAACGGCGGGTTCGTGCTGGCGCGCGGCCGAGCGGGCACACGCTTCACCTTTCCGGGGTTCCGCGACATTCGTGGCTACCAGGCCATGTACCGCGACTTCGTCCGTGCCGCGCGGCAGGGCGTGGCGCCGGAGATGAGCCTCGAGCGCGCCATCGAGGATCAGCTCCTGATGGACCAGATCTACGCGACGGTCGATCGATGAACACCGCATCCGCGGACATCGTCATCATCGGCACGGGCGCCGGCGGCGGGACGATGGCAAGAGCCCTGGCGGGGTGCGGGGCACGCATCCTGGTGCTGGAGCGGGGCGAGGCCGTGCCGCGCGAACCACACAACTGGGATCCAGCCGCGGTGTGGAAGGACCTGCGTTACCGGACAACGGAGCGCTGGATCGACCAGGACGGTGAGAGCTTCGTGCCGTACATGCACTACGGCGTGGGCGGCAACACGAAGTACTGGGGCAGCGTGCTCTATCGCCTGCGCCGCGAGGACTTCGACACACTGGAGCATGCCGACGGCGTCTCGCCGGCGTGGCCCATTGGCTACGAAACGCTGGCGCCGTATTACGACCTGGCCGAGCAGATGTACGGCGTGCGCGGAGAAGCGGGCGTGGATCCGACGGATCCACCGCGCGGTCCGTTTCCGCACGCGGCCGTACCGCATGCACCCGCCGTGCAGGCTCTTGTCGATGACCTGCGCCGCCTGGGACTGCACCCCTCACCGCTGCCGCTGGGGCTGTTGCGCCCCGGGGAGCCGGACGGCTGCGTGTTGTGCAACACGTGCAACTCCTTTCCGTGCCGGATTGGTGCGAAGAGTGACGCCGAGGTGTGCGGCATCGAGCCGGCGCTGCGGCATCCGGACGTGACACTGTGGACCGGCGCGTTCGTGCGGCGGCTGGTCACC
>CAZZGM010000072.1:3560-6115 GCA_964653955.1 uncultured Bifidobacteriaceae bacterium
ACGTGTCGAGGCCGTGGAGGTGGAGCAGGGCGGCCATGTGACCCGCGTGCAGGCCGGGCTGGTGGTGGTGTCGTGTGGCGCGGTGAACTCGGCGGTGTTGATGCTGCGTTCGGCCAGCGACCGGCATCCGGACGGACTCGCCAATTCGTCCGGCCTCGTCGGCCGGCGATACATGGCGCACCTGGCCACCATGATGCAGGGATTCCATCCGCTGCGCCGCAACGACACCGTGTTCCAGAAGACGGTGGCCATCAACGACTTCTATTTCCGCGGGCCAGACACGCCTTATCCTCTTGGCCACATCCAGACACAGGGCCGGACACACGGCATCATGGCCAAGGTCGTCGGCGATGCCATCGTCCCCGGCATTCCACTGGCGGCCTACGACGCGTGGGTAGCGAGGGGCGTGGACTGGCTGGTGATGTCCGAGGACCTGCCGCACCCCGACAACCGCGTGTTGCTTGGAACTGACGGTGGCATCCGCCTGCATTACCGCGCCAACAACACGGGTCCACACGAACGGCTCGTGCGCGAGACGCGCCGCATGCTGCACCGGCTCGGGTTCTGGAAGGTGATGGCGCATTCGCACCGGACGCGCAACACCACCCACCAGTGCGGCACGCTGGTGTTCGGCACGGATCCGGCAACGTCGGTCCTCGATCCCTTCTGCCGGGCTCATGACGTGACCAATCTGTTCGTGGTCGACGCCTCGTTTTTCCCCTCGTCAGCCGCTGTCAACCCCGCGCTCACGATCATTGCGCAGGCGTTGCGCGTGGCGGATTACATCCGTTCGAGCGCCGTCTGAGCGCTCATTCGAACATCTGCGCGGCCAGCGAAACGGTCTGGTACACGCCCCAGGCCAGTGGCACCCCCACGCCCAGCCAGGCAAGGGCGACCTGTCCCCACTGCGCGGACCGAGGTGTGTGAGAACCCTGGGCCGAGGTGTCGTCCGAGGTTGGCGTAGACGCTGGCGCCGAGGCCGGCGCCGCCGCTGCCGCTGTTGGTGCGGGGGCTGCACCGGCAGCCGCACCGCTTCCGATGCTGACGAACAACGATACGGGAACCGGTGTCACGGCCAGGCTGCACAACAGACCGACGGCGAGAAACCCCACGAGGACGTACATCGTGAACGTGTAGACGTCCGCGGCCGCCACGCCCCGGTCAATCTGGAACTCGCGGATGTAGTTCACCAGCACGGGGCCCAGGATGCCCGCCGTGGACCAGGCGGTGAGCAGGCGTCCGTGAATGGCACCCACATTCGCCACGCCAAACAGGTCCGCCAGGTACGCCGGAACCGTCGAGAACCCACCGCCGTACATCGTCAGGATGACAGCAAACAACGCGACGAATAGCGCGAGGCGTCCGGAGGCACCCGCCGAAGGAACGCTGGCGTAGAGCGCCATGCCCAGCGCGAAGAACGTGGTGTAGGTGGCGCGCCGGCCGATGCGATCGGACAGCGAGGCCCAGAAGATGCGGCCGGCAATGTTGAACAGGCTGAGCAGGCCCGCAAAGCCCGCGGCGGCCGACGCGGAGACACGCCCGGGGAATACCTCCTGGATCATCGGAACGGCCATGCCCAGCACACCAATGCCCGCGCTGACGTTGAGGCACAACGCCCACCACAGCAGCCAGAACTGGCGCGTGCGCCAGGCGACGTTCACCGGCACGGACGGAGACGTCGAGGTCGACGCGGTGCCCGGCAGAGGCGTCCAGCCCGCCGGCGTCCATCCGGGTGGCGGCAGGCGATAAGCCAGCGCGCCGCAGGTCATGGCCACGAGATAGAGCAGCCCGAGGACGACGAACGTTTCCCAGACGCCAACGGAGGTGGGCGTGGCGAAGTACCGCATCAGCGCGTCGGCCAGCGGTGTGCCCACCATGGCGCCGCCGCCAAAGCCCATGATGGCCAGACCGGTGGCCATGCCGCGCCGATCCGGAAACCACTTCATGAGGGTGGACACCGGTGAGATGTAGCCGAGTCCGAGGCCACACCCGCCGATGACGCCGCTGCCGAGCCACAGCAGCCACACCTGGTGCAGCCGGATGCCGAGCGCCGAGATGAAGAAGCCGCCGCCCCAGCATGCCGCGGCCACCAGGCCTGCCTTGTGCGGGCCTTCGCGTTCCAGCCAGGGGCCGAACACGGCGGCCGACGACCCCAGCATCACGAAGAACAGCGTGTACATCCAGCCGAGTGTGCTGATGCGCCAGTCGCCCGGTGCCGGTTCGGTAATGCCAATGACGCGTCCCAGCGGCAGCCAGAACACACTGAAGCCGTAGGCCATGCCAATGGACAGGTGGATGGCCAGTGCGGCAGGCGGCACCAGCCAGCGGTTGAAGCCGGGCGGCGCCACGATGCGGTCCTTCGAGAGAAGTGACGGCAAGGGCGCCATGATAGACCACGCGCTTGCTACTATCGTGCGATGCGCGCACGCTCCTTCAGTCACGTTGGTATTACCGTCCGCGACTTCAACACCTTCGTCCAGTTCTACTGGGACGTGTTCGGGTGCCCGCTCGTGGGCGTGGCCGACACACCGCCCGAGCGGGTGAAGGCCTTCTTC
>CAZZGM010000072.1:6125-10883 GCA_964653955.1 uncultured Bifidobacteriaceae bacterium
TGATCCGGCGCCGCGCTGCAAGATTGGCTGGATCCGCGTGCCAGGCGGCGCCGTGCTGGAGATTTTCCATTTCGAGCCCCAGCAGCCCCCCGTGTCCATTCCCTGGAACCGCGTCGGCCAGACCCACTTCTCGCTGAACGTCAGGAACACCCAGCGCTGGCACGACTACCTGGTAAGCAAGGGGGTGGACATCGTCAGCAAGCCCGAACGGTCACCACGTGGGCACACCTTTTTCTTTGCCCGCGACTGCGACGGCAACCTGATTGAGCTGATGGACCTGGGTTACATGCACTACGTGCTGGACTGGCTCGGGCCTCTTGGCGGATGGCTGTTCAGGCGAGGCAGGTATAGGCAATACTACGGGCCGTCGGGTTCCCCCACCCGGTAATAGAGCGCGTGGCACGCATCGTGCCACGGTGCTGGCGGCTCCTGCCGCGTGCGGCAGGTCTCAATGGCGATGAGCGCATGAGCAGACAATTATTTCGGGGGAACGCGAACGATCCATCGTCGTCAGGGGGCCGTGGCACGGCTCGCCGCTGGCTGGCGGTGGTTGCACTTCTGACTGGCGCTGTGCTGGTCTGGGACACGCCGGCCGTTGCCCGCCAGGGCATCACGCGCCAGCAGGCGGCGATGTTTCTCGAACAGGCGACGTTCGGCCCGACGGCGGCGGACGTGACCCTCGTGACCAACACCGGCTATCAGGGCTGGCTGAACGCGCAGTTTGCGATGTCCGAAACGCCGATGCCCGACGGCCTGGACACCAGCGGCGTGCGCAACCAGTTGTGGCTCAACATGGCCACCGGCCAGGACCAGCTGCGCCAGCGCATGATCTTCGCCCTCAGCCAGATCATCGTCATCTCGGCCAACAAGAACACCAACGGCGGTGAACTCGCGCCGTGGGTTCGCCTGCTGTCGAGAAACGCCTTTGGCGACTTCCGGACGCTCATCCGCGAGGTTACGCTGAACCCGACGATGGGGAAGTATCTCGACAACGTGTTCAACCGGTGCACGCGAGATACGGTGACGTGTCGATACGGCCAGGCCACCGCGGTGCCCAACGAAAACTACGCGCGCGAGCTGCTGCAGTTGTTCACACTCGGACTGTGGGAGCTCAACCTGGATGGCACCGTGCGTCTGGATGAACGCGGCCAGCCGATTCCGACCTACAGCCAGGAGACGATTGTCGAATATGCGCGGGCGCTCACGGGCTGGACCTACGCACGTGCGGGCGACCAGAACGACTTCAACAGCGACCTGGTGCCGTCCATGACCACCGGCAGCAATCCATCGCCCCCGCAGCCTCGGTACCACGACATCGGCGCGAAGACGCTGCTGAGTGGCGTGGTGCGGCCAGCCACGGGTAACACCGTCCAGTCGCTCTACGACGATGTGGATGCGGTGGTCGACAGCATCATGGCGCATCCGAACCTGGCGCCGTTCATTTCCATGCGGCTGATCCGGTCGCTGGTGACCAGCAACCCGCGGCCGGCCTATGTCCAGCGTGTGGCCACGGTGTTCCGGAATACCAACGGCGACCTCCGCGCCACGTTGAACGCCATCCTGACCGACGTCGACGCGCGCGTGTTCTCGAACACGGATGGCCGGCTGAAGGATCCCATGCTGCACATCATCGGGATGGCGCGCGCGTTGGGCATCCCGATCGAAAATCCCGCCAATACGCAGTGGCGTTTCTCGAACCTGCTGCAGCTCATTCTCACGCCGCCCACCGTGTTCAGCTATTACAACCTGCTGACGCCGCTACCGGGCAACATGGACATGTATGGCCCGGAGTTCGGCATCTATCCGCCGGCGCTGGCGGTGCAGCGCGCGAACTTCGTCTACAGCATCCTGAGCGATTCGGTGAGCCCGACGTTTTCCATGGCCACCGTCATGCCCGCGTATCAGGCGCTGGCCGCGGATCCGAACGCACTGGTCGAGGCCGTGAACCAGAACCTGATGTTCGGGCGCATGTCCGAGGAACTGCGCGGTCTCATCGTGGCCGCGACCGAGGCCATTACCGATACCTCGGAGAACGGCCTGCGCGAGCGGGCCAGGGGCGCGCTCTACCTGGCGGCGATCTCCAGCGAGTATTCGGTGCACTCCGAGACGCTGGCGGTCGGTGGCGCCACGGCGCAGCCACCGACGGGGCTGGCCGTGACGGCGCTTTCGGGCCGCACGGTGACCCTGAGTTGGCGCGCACCGTTGATTGGTCCGGCGCCCACCGGCTATGTGCTGGAAGGTGGTGCTCGTCCGGGGCAGGTGCTGGCCACCATTCCCATCCCGGGCTCGGTGGACCAGTTCACGTTCCAGGCGCCGGCCGGTGCCTACTACGTGCGGTTGCGCACGCAGGCGGGTGGCACCACGAGCCGCCCCTCCGGGGAAATCCGGATGTTCATCGGCGACTACTCGGGACCAACCGCGCCGCGGTCGCTCACGGCGTATGGCCGTGGCCCGTCGGTGGTGCTGAACTGGCAGAACACGTTTGGCGGCGGCGAACCGACCGGCATTACCGTGGACGTCACGCAGAACGGTAGGCGAGTGGCGAGTATTCCCATCGGGATGGCCAGCACGTGGACCTACAACCAGGTGCCCAACGGCACGTTCGGCTTTACCGTGCGTGCCACCAACTCGACCGGCACCAGCGGGTCGTCCAACAACGTCACGCTGACGTTCCCGCTGAGCGGCTGCTCGGTGCCGCGTTCGCCCGGATCGTTTTCGGTGGCCGCCAACGGCCGCGTGGTGTCGGCCTACTGGCTGGCGCCGACGTCGGGGACCAACCCCACCAGGTATGTCGTTGAGGCGCGCCAACGCGTCAACAACCGCACCACGATGCTCGGCGCATTTCCCGTGGCGGGCACGACCATATCCAGCCCGGTGGCGGTCGGGACTTACGAATTGCGCGTCCGATCGGAAAACCTGTGCGGCAACAGCGGCTTCACGAGCTGGCGCGCCGTGTCGGTGCAGTAGGAGCTATCTCATGGGTCACGCACACGATGTTCCGGCTCGCCGCCATTTCCTGAAGCTGAGCGCGCGTCTCGCGGCGCTGGGGCTCTCCAGCCTCGGCCTCGAACCGGCCAGCCGCTTCATTGTTCGCGACGTCCAGGCACAGGGGCGCGTCACGGATTACAAGGCGCTGGTGTGCGTCTACATGTTCGGTGGCAACGACGGCAACAACATGATCGTCCCGGCCGACAACTACACCGCGTATTCCGCCGCGCGTGGTGGCTCGAACGGCATGGCGCTGGCGGCCAACTCGCTGCTTCCCATTCCAGGCCCGGGCGGCGCCACCTATGGCCTGCACCCGTCGCTGGCTGAACTGCGGCCCGTGTACAACGCGGGGTACCTGGCGTTCGTCCTCAACACGGGCGCGCTCAACCGGCCGCTGACCAAGGCGGAATATCAGGCCGGTGCCTCACGCCCGCCCAACCTGTTCTCGCACTCCGACCAGACGACACAGGCGCAGACGGCTTCGTCGACGCTGAACACCGGCTGGGGAGGACGCCTGCTCGATTTGTTTGGCGCCACCGATTCGTTGTCGGCCGTGTCGGTGTCGTCGCCGGCCGTCTTCCTCGACGGCGCCGATGTCCGCAGCAACGTCGTGCCCCCGGGCGCCAGTCTTGGCCTGTCGGGAATGGGCTTCTGGCCGCCCGATGCCGCCGACGCCCGCCGCCAGGCGGTGAACGCCATGGTGATGATGGATGGCGGCAACCCCATTCGGGAGGCGGCCAACCGGATGTTTGCCGACGGTCTGCAGCTGGCCGATACGCTGTCGGCCAGCGGCGGCCTGCCGCCGGGGACGTCCGCGTTTCCGTCCACGTCCCTGGGCAACCAGATGCGCGAAGTAGCACGGCTCATCCGCGTCCGTGCGCAGATGGGACCGGGACGTCAGGTGTTCTTCTGCGGGATTGGCGGCTTCGATACCCACAGCTCGCAGTTGGGCACGCACACCAACCTGCTGCGCGACCTGTCGCAGTCGATGGCGGCGTTTGCCTATGCCACGCTCGATCTCGGTCTGGCAGGACAAATCACCACCTTTACGCAGACCGAGTTCAACCGGACGACCGAACCCAACGGCACCGGGACGGACCACGCCTGGGGCAACCATCAGATCGTGTTCGGCGGCGCCGTGCGCGGCGGCATTTACGGTGCCATGCCGAACTTTGCCCTGGGCGGTCCCCACGACGCCAGCAACCGCGGCGTCTGGATTCCAACCATTGGCACGGTGCAGTTTGGCGCAACGCTGGGCCGGTGGTTTGGCGCCACGCCTACGGAGCTCGCCTGGGCGTTTCCGCACCTCGCGAACTTTCCGGTGAAGGATCTCGGCTTCATGCGGGGATAAAATCGGCGGCGAGCGTGATCCCCATCGCCCGCCTGCTCGACGCACGTTTCGACATCGGCTGGGAGGAGGCTGTCGCCGTGGCGTACGCCGCGGGCCGGCAGTCCCTCCAGCAGGGTGTCAACATCACCGCAGAAAACTGCCTGCTGTTGACCAGTGGTGCCGTGGAACTGCTGAACGACGGCGCGGAACGTCACGGACCGGTGCTGAGCGACCTCCAGTTGCTGGCGCTGCTTGCCGGAGACGGGCCGCTGCCCGCCGACTTGTCGGCTCTGGTGGCCAGGGCCGACGACCCGTTGTCGGGTTTTCCGTCCGAAGACGGTGCCCTGCCGCAACACGGGACCGTGAAGAGCCTCGAATCGTTTGCCGGAAACGACGATGCGCAACGGATTGCCGGCCTCGTGGAACGGGCGCTGGCCGCA
>CAZZGM010000073.1:0-887 GCA_964653955.1 uncultured Bifidobacteriaceae bacterium
GTCACACGCTGAAACACGTAGGCGGACACCGGCATCAGCACCACCTCCACGGTCAGCGTGCCCGCACAAATGGCGACGGGTGCATGCCACCATCGGATCTCGCGCGTGCGCTGCCGCGTGGCCAACGCCAGCAGCGCGCCGCTGGCGCCAAACGTGAGCCAGAGTCCGGCGTTGAACAGGTCGAGTGGATAAGTCCACAGCATCACACCCGCCGCCACGGCAATGGCATTGGCTGGAGGCGTCCGCTGGTCGAGGGCGCGCAGCGCCAGGTAGATGACGGCCATGGCCGTTGCCCGCACCACCGATGCACCGCCGCCAATGATCCACGCGTGGGCCAGCAGGACGAACGCCGCGCCAATGGCCGCAGTACCGAACCTGATGCCCACCGCCCACAACACCGCCAGCACCACGGCGGCCAGCAGCGCGATGTTGCCGCCCGAGATGGCCACCACGTGATACGTCCCCGCCGCCTGCAGCCGCTGCTCGAGTTCCGGCGACATCTGCGCGCGGTCGCCAATGAGGATGGCAATGCCAATGGCCGCGGACGTCGGATCGTGCGGTGCGACACGCCGTTCGAGCACCTCGCGCACCGTGGCTCGCACGAACGCTGCCGCTTCGTCCCACCATCGGCCGCGCTCCACCACTTCCACCAGCGCGCCGCTCTTGACGCTACCGACAACCGCCGTACCCCGTCGTGCCATGGTTCGCGCGCCATCGGCAACGCCCTCGTTGAGGTAGCGCGCCGGGCGCCGCAACTGCGTGGGCAATTCGACGACGCGGCCGGCCCGCCAGGTGGACATCACGTCCGCGCTCAAGCCGCCACCCACCGTAATGGCGACCCCACCAGCAACCGGCTCCCGAATACCACCCGCCGTCAGACCACTCAC
>CAZZGM010000073.1:897-3935 GCA_964653955.1 uncultured Bifidobacteriaceae bacterium
CTGCAGCAGCAGTTGCACGCCGGACGCCGATGGCGCCGCGTCGCGGAGCAACCGCCCCCGCAGCCGCACGGTTTCGTCCATCCGGCCGGACCGCGTTGGCCATCCACCACCACCGACACGTTCGTCGAGCCACCGCACCAGCGGCGGACGTTCAGCCTGCTCCACGGCCGTAACGCCACGCCAGGCAGCACCGCACACCACGGCCAACGCTACGCAGCCGGTGCAGACGAAGGTGAGATGCTGCGCCCGTGCCAGGCCCGTCGCAACGGCAGCGGCGGCCGTCAGCAACGGCGGCCAGCGGGCGAGCGCAGGATCCAGATGAACGCCGGCGGCCAGACCTGCCGCCACGAGACCAAAGGCAACGACCGCAATGGGCATGCCCCGGCCGGTGCAAACACGGTGACCGAAGTCAGTTCGAAGGAAACGGCGCAGACGCCGCGTCAGCGCGCAGCGTCTGCGACAAGCGAAAGCTAACGATCAGGCAGATTCTGCACCAACGGCGGCATGGTAGTCCTGCAGGGCGCGCACATCCAGCCCTTCCTGCCCGAGCGCTCGAATGGCCTGCACAGCCGCCGCGGCGCCGGTAATGGTCGTGATGCAGGGAACGCCGGTCATCATGGCCGCGCGCCGCACGGCCTTGTCATCGAAGAACGATTCCCGCCCGAGCGGCGTGTTGATGACGAGGTCGATGCGGCGATTGACGATTTCGTCCGCCAGGCTCGGCCGGCCTTCGTTCACCTTGTACACGACCGACGCCTCGATTCCGTGCGCTCGAAGGAAGGCAGCGGTGCCGCGCGTGCCGGCAATCTTGAACCCGAGTTCGGCCAGCTCACGGGCAATGGGCAGCACGTGCGCCTTGTCGTCGTTGTTGACGCTCAGGCACACCGTGCCGGTGTCGGGCAACCGTTGCCCCACGCCCATCATGGCCTTCACGAATGCCATGCCGAAGCTCTGCGCGCCGCCCATCACCTCGCCCGTGGACTTCATCTCCGGTCCGAGAATCGTATCCACGCCGGGGAACCGCACGAACGGAAACACGGGGCTCTTCACGAACACACCCGTCGGAGCCAGGTCTTCCACCAGCCCGAGCGACGCCAGCGTGCTGCCGGCCATGACCCGCGCTGCCACCTGCGCCAGCGGCACGCCGGTGGCCTTGGACACGAACGGCACCGTTCTCGACGCGCGCGGATTCACCTCGAGCACATACACCGTGTCGTCCTTGATGGCGTACTGCACGTTCATCAGGCCCACCACCTTCAGCGCCCGCGCAATGCGCCGCGTGTAGTCGCGGATGGTGGCCAGGTGCTTTTCCGAAACGCCAGCCGTCGGCACCACGCAGGAGCTGTCGCCCGAGTGAATGCCGGCCTCCTCGATGTGCTCCATCACGCCGCCAATGACCACGGCGCCACCAGCATCGGCCACGCAGTCCACGTCCAGCTCCTTGGCGTGCTCCAGGAAGCGGTCGATGAGGATGGGGCGATCGTGCGACACGTCCACGGCACCGGCCATGTAGCGATCCAGTGTCGGCACGTCGTAGACGATGGCCATGTTGCGACCGCCGAGGACGTAGGAAGGACGCACGACCACCGGAAAGCCAACACGCGCGGCCACTTCTCGTGCGTCGGCCTTCGAAATGGCCGTGCCGCTGGCCGGCTGCGGGATGCCGAGATCCCACAGCAGCTTGGCAAACCGTTCACGATCCTCCGCCAGATCAATCGAGTCGGGCGACGTCCCGAGAATCTGCACGCCGGCTTCCTGCAGCGCCAGCGCCAGCTTCAGGGGCGTCTGACCGCCGAACTGCACCACGCACGCCACGTCAGGGTTGCCCTGCCGTTCGCGCTCGATGATGGCCATCACGTCTTCGAAGGTGAGTGGTTCGAAGTACAACCGGTCGGCCGTGTCGTAGTCCGTCGACACGGTCTCGGGGTTGCAGTTGACCATGATGGTCTCGAAGTCTTCCTTGCCAAAGCCGAACACGGCATGACAGCAGCAGTAGTCGAACTCGATGCCCTGCCCGATGCGGTTGGGCCCGCCGCCGAGGATGACGATCTTGCGGCGATCGGTCGGCGCCGCCTCGCAGTCCTCCTCGTACGTGCTGTACATGTAGGGCGTAAACGACTCGAACTCCGCCGCGCACGTATCGATGCGCTTGAACGCCGGCACGAGGCCGAGTTCGCGCCGCCGCTCCTGCAGCGCGGACACATCCGCACCGAGAATGGTCGCCAGTTCCTCGTCGCCGAAGCCGGCGCGCTTGAGCGCACGCAGCAGGTCGGCCGACATGTCGCGCAGGCCAATCATTTCGGCAGTCCGGCGCAGCTCCACCATCTCGGCGAACTGCTCGAGGAACCACGGATCGATCTTCGTCAGCTCGTGCAGCCGCTCGACGCTCCAGCCCTTATCGAGGGCACGGAACAGCGCCCACATGCGCCGGTCCGTCGGCACCACCAGCTTCCGCCGCAAATCCGCCTCTTCGTCGTCCTGCTCATCCTCGGCGGGCGGCGGTTCGGCGTGCGCGTCGGGCCGGCGGAACAGCAGGCCGTCCTTGCCCATCTCGAGCGAGCGGATGCCCTTGAGGAACGCTTCCTTGAACGTGCGCCCGATGGACATGGCCTCGCCCACCGACTTCATCTGTGTGGTGAGCGTACGATCGGCCTGCGGGAATTTCTCGAAGTTCCAGCGCGGGATCTTCACCACGACGTAGTCGATGGTGGGTTCGAACGAGGCCGGCGTGACGCGCGTGATGTCGTTCGGGATTTCGTCGAGGCGGTAACCGAGCGCAAGCTTGGCGGCAATTTTCGCAATCGGGAACCCGGTGGCCTTCGACGCCAGCGCCGACGATCGCGACACGCGCGGGTTCATCTCGATGACGGTCATGCGCCCGTCGGCCGGGTTGACGGCAAACTGGATGTTCGAACCGCCCGTTTCCACACCCACGCGGCGGATGATGCGGCGCGCGGCATCGCGCATCCGCTGGTATTCCTTGTCGGTGAGCGTCAGCGCCGGCGCCACCGTGATGCTGTCGCCGGTGTGCACCCCCA
>CAZZGM010000073.1:3945-10780 GCA_964653955.1 uncultured Bifidobacteriaceae bacterium
AGCAGATGACGACGAAGTTGTCGGCGCCGTCGCGCATCACCTCGAGCTCGTACTCCTTCCACCCGATGACCGACTCTTCGACCAGCACCTCGTGCACCGGGCTCAGATCGAGACCGCGCGCGCAGATGTCCTTGAACTCCTCGAGGTTATAGGCAATGCCCCCGCCGACGCCGCCCATCGTGAACGACGGCCGGATGATTGCCGGAAACCCCGTGTCCTCGACCATGCGAAGCGCTTCGTCCAGCGACTTGGCGACGCCGCTTTTCGGCATGTCGACGCCGATTTCGCGCATGGCGTTCTTGAAGAGCAGCCGATCTTCGGCCACCTTGATGGCCGGAATCTGCGCGCCGATGAGCTCCACGCCGTAGCGGGCCAGCACGCCGAGTTCGTCCAGCTGCACGGCCAGGTTGAGCGCTGTCTGCCCGCCCACGGTGGGCAGCAGTGCATCGGGGCGCTCCTTGTCGATGATGCGTTCCAGCGCCTCGGGCGTGAGCGGCTCGACGTAGGTGCGGTCGGCCAGCTCGGGGTCCGTCATGATGGTGGCCGGATTGCTGTTCACCAGCACCACCTCCAGCCCCTCGCTCTTGAGCGCCTTCAGCGCCTGCGTGCCCGAGTAGTCGAACTCGCACGCCTGTCCAATCACGATCGGGCCCGACCCGATCACCAGTACACGGTGGATGTCAGTACGTCTCGGCATCGGCGTGGGGCCCTATCTCCGCTCCATCTCCTGGATGAACTGTGTAAAAAGGTAATCGGCGTCGTGCGGTCCGGGCGAAGCCTCGGGATGGTACTGCACGGAGTAGACAGGCTTGTCGACGTGGCGCAGGCCTTCGATGGTGCCGTCGTACAGGTTGAGGTGCGTGACGCGCGCCGTCGCGGGCAGCGTGTCGGGGTTCACGGCAAACCCATGGTTCTGCGACGTAATCTCGATGGCACCGTTGTCGAGTTGTTTCACCGGATGGTTGGCGCCGCGGTGTCCGAACTTCAACTTGAACGTCTCGGCCCCCATCGCCAGCCCGATCAGCTGATGCCCCAGGCAGATACCGAACATGGGGATGCCCGTGGCCACCAGCATCTTGATGTTGTCGATGGCGTAGGTGACCGCAGCCGGATCGCCCGGACCGTTGCTCAGAAACACCCCGTCGGGCTGCCAGGCCAGCACCTCGGAGGCCGGTGTGGCCGCCGGGAACACGCGCACCTGACACCCGTGCGCCGTCAACCGCCGCAGGATGTTCAGCTTGATGCCGTAGTCGTAGGCCGCGACACGCAGCGGCCGGCTGGCCTGCTGCAGTGGCGGCACGCCAAAGGACGCTTCGGTGACCGCGTCAGCGAGCGTCGTGGTGAAGTCGTAGGGCTCCGCGCACGTGACGGTCTGCACGAGGTCGGTGCCTTCCATGAGCGGGATGGCCCGCGCACGTTCCACCAGCGCCTCGGGCTCCACCGAACCGGTCGCAATCACGCCGCGCATGACACCGGCCGACCGCAGCTTGCGCGTCAACGCCCGCGTGTCGATGTCACCAATAGCGACGATGCCATGCCGGGTGAGGTAGTCGCGCAGGGTGCCCTGGGCACGCCAGTTGCTGGAGACAGGCGACGGGTCGCGCATGACGAACCCCGCCACGCGAGGCGCCTCCGACTCACTGTCCGTCGACACCACACCGTAGTTGCCAATCTGCGGCGCGGTCATGGTGACAATCTGACCGGCATAGGAGGGGTCGGTCAGCACCTCCTGATAGCCCGTCATGCTGGTGTTGAACACCACCTCCCCGCCGGTGTCGCCGGGAGCTCCCGCCGATACGCCGCGGTACCACGTGCCATCTTCCAGGGCGAGGACTGCGTTCATCGATTCTCCTGTGCGCTGGTCAACGAAGCGGCGGCGCGCGCCCGCTCGCCCGCCACCACGCGCACGGTGGTGGTGAGCGGCAAAAAGCCTTCGAGTTGCAGATTCACGTTGTAGACGCCCGGCGCCAGATCGTCCAGCGTGACCGGCGTCACTCCGACCACGCGACCGTTCAGCCGCACGGTGGCCCCGACCGGACGCGAGTCCACCAGCAGACTGCCCGCACGTGCCGCCGGAGCCGCTGGTGCTGGCGTTGGCCGTGCCGCAGCAGGTGCAGTGGCAGCCGGACGCGCCGGTGCCGGTGCACTCCGCGGCGCCACCGGAGCAGGCGCGGTCCGTGCGGGTTCTCCGGCCTGCGCCGGTGTGGCGGGCCGGGCTGTCCCCTGTGCCCCGTCACCCGCTGCGGCTGAAGGTGCGGGTGCGGCGGCGGGAGCGTTCTTCACGTCTTCCGATGGCGGCACGAGCGGAGGTTCGACAATTTCGGTCGCCTGCGGTCCGCCAGCTGCGGCATCACCGGCCGCGCCGCCCACGGTGGCGGACGCCGCGGCCGCCTGACGCCCCCACACGACATAACCCGTCCCCAGCCCCAGCCCAACGCCCAGCAGCAGCGCCAGTCCCAGCGCGACACTGCCAAAACGTCCCGGCTCCGAGGCATCCGACGCAAACGAGGGCGCGACATACACGGCGGGCACCTCCACCTCATCGACCGGTTCCGGCTCGGGCTCGATTGGCGCAACCTCCCCGCCATCATCCGCGTCGTCCAGAGTCCAGACACGCTCGGCCGGACCATCGCCGCCGGTAACTTCCGGTGCCGCCAGCGGCACGTCCCACTCGAGGCGCGTGTCTTCCGCTGACTCGGCCGGCACGACCTCCACCGGGTCTCCCGTCTCATCGTCGCTGGCAAATTCTTCGAGCGACGACGAAAGCAGGGCGTGGTCGTCGCCGGTCTCATCGCCCTGCATCAGGTCGAGCGGCAACATGGGCCCGGCGGCACGGCTCTTTCGCTTCGTGCGGGCGCGCGCCACGCCCACGTGAGCGTCGAGCCCGGCCGTCAGCGACGTCAGCTCATCGACAAAAGCCCGGGCCGTGGAAAACCGCTCGTCCGAGTCGTCGTGCAGGGCGCGCTCGAACAACGCCACCACCGGCTCACGATCGAGACCATCGATGGCCGGCAGATCCAGGAACCCCGCGCCCAGCGTCACGCGGCGGCCCGTGAGCCATTCGTAGCTCAGGGCGGCAAAGGCAAACCGGTCTCCGGAGGCGTCCAGCACCCCTTCGGCCACCTCGGGTGCCCGATAGGGCCGGCGAATCGGCAGGCGCACGCCGGCATCGATGAGAATCGGCCAGATTCCCACGCCGGTAAGCACGGTGTCGGCTTCCGACACCAGCACGTCGCGCGGGTGCAGCGCCCCGTGCACCAGGCCACGTTCCGCGCAGGTGTCGAGCGCGTGTGCCAGCACGCCCAGGCGTGGCAGCAGATCTGCCAGCACCGCCGGCCCGAACTGCTTCAGTGCGACGTCCAGTGAATCGCCCGGCGCCAGGGCCGTGACGAGATAGGGATGCGAGGCATGCAGGCCGGCTTCCACCAGCGCCACGGCGGCCGTGGAACGGGGCGCCTCGTCCACGAGCGCGGTCAGACGGTCGACGACCACGCGCGATCGATCCGGCGTCAGCGTGCTGGTTATGAGCTTGATGGCAACGGGCGCGTCGCCTTCCGGGTCCACCGCGCGAAAGACCGGGCCACACGTGCCGGCTCCGATCTGGTGCAGCACACGGAAGCGGCCAATCGCCGCAGGTGGGACGTCAAACAGCGAGCCTTCCCCGGTCACGTGTCGACTGGTGATGTTATCACGTGCAGTTGACATGCTCGCCAACGCTCTGCGAGAGTACGCGACGGTGCCTGCCGATCTCACCGCATCTTCCGCGACCAGCGCGCTGGCCGTCGACATTCGCGCGTTTCCCTGGATCCGTCGCCTGGCCGCGGACTACGCGTTCACGTACACGAACGTGGCGCCGTTCTTTGCCGGCGATCCGTCCCGTCCCGACGCGTGGGCCGATGCCATCCGGCGTTCACAAGCCACCGAACGTCAGCCGGCCGCCCTCGCTGGGGTGCTGGCGGCTCAGCAGGCGGCACGAGACGCACCGACGGCGGCGCGCGCCAATGCGGCCCGGCTGGCGGATCCAGCTACCCGCGTCGTCATCACCGGCCAGCAGGCCGGACTGTTTGGCGGGCCGCTGTTCACGCTGCTGAAGGCGCTCACCACCATGAAGCTGGCGGCGTCCGTGGAGCGCGAGCACGGCGTGCCCGTGGTGCCGGTATTCTGGATTGACGCCGAGGATCACGACTGGCCCGAAGTGTCGGGCTGCACGGTGCTCGACGCCGATCTGGCCACACATACGGTGCGCCTGGCGGATCTTCCTGGCGCCGGTGATGTGCCGGTTGCGCGGCTCACGCTCGACCACGGCATCGAGGCGGCGCTGGACGAGTTGGCGGCGCGGTTGCCCGACACCGAATTCCGGGCCGAGATGCTGAACGACCTGCGGCGGGCCTATCGCCCCGGCCGCGGCATGGCCGAGGCATTTGGCTGTTGGCTCGAATCGGTGCTGGGTCCCCACGGCCTGGTCGTATACGACTCGTCCGATACCGCCTCCAAATCACTGGCAGCCCGTATTTTTTCCACGGAGATTGCTCAACCGGGACACACCGCCGAGTTGGCAGGCCTTGCCGGCCAGGCGCTGGTGCAGGCCGGCTATCACGCGCAGGTGTCGCCGCAGGACGGCGCAATCTCGCTGTTTCATCTCGCCGAACGCCGTGAAGCCATCAAGGCCAGCGGTGCACAGGTGACGGTTGGCGAGCGCACCACCACGCTCGAGGCGCTGGCCGCCGAAGCCGCCAGCACACCGGAACACTTCAGTCCCAACGTCCTGCTGCGTCCGCTCGTGCAGGACGCCATCTTCCCCACCATCTGCTACGTGGCCGGCCCCAACGAGCTGGCGTATCTCGGCCAGTTGCGCGAGGTGTACGCCCGCTTCGGCATTGCCATGCCGCTCATGTACCAGCGCGCCACCGCCACGCTGGTGGACTCCGCCACGCTGCGGTTCCTGTCGCGCTACCCGTTGCCATTGACGGCGCTGCAGCCGCAGGACGAGCGGGCGCTCAACGAGTTGCTCGAAGAGCAGCTGCCTCCCACCGTGGAGGACGCGCTGAACGGTGTGATGGCGCTCGTCGAAGAGCGGATGGCACAGCTGGCGCAGGTCGTTCCGCAAATCGATCCCACACTCGAAGGTACGGTGCGCACGACGCTCGGCAAGATGCAGCACGACGTGCACACGCTGCACAACAAGGTGATTCAGGCGTCGAAGCGCAAGAACGAGACGCTGCGCCGCCAGTTCCAGCGCGCGCAGGCGCTGGTGTTCCCGTCAGGGCATCCGCAGGAGCGGGAAATCGGCTTCCTCTGGTTCCTCAACCGCTACGGCCCGGCGCTGGTACCGCGGCTGCTCGAGGAACTCCCGCTCGGCATGGGCCAACACCACGTCCTGAGCATCTAGTGGACTGTTTGGTCGATTCCTAAAGGGCCCGTTCCTTCGGAACGGGCCGGAAACCGGCGTTGAGCGCCGATGATGGCACGTGAGTTTTCGTTGATGCGCTCCACTAGTCCCCTCAGTTCGCTTCTGTTGCACGTCGCGGCGTGTTCTCGATCAGCAGCGCTCGACCTGAAATCGGCGTCGTTCGAGCCATGCGTCGCCGTTGGCATAGTCAACGCAAGCAAGCTCCCGGACCAAGACAACACCTACTCGGCCAACGCCGCTACCGGATCCGTCTTCGCCGCGCGCCGGGCCGGAATGAGGCACGCCACCAGGGCCACGAGAACGAGCAGGCTGCCAACGATGGCCAGGACAACGGGGTCCATCGCGCCCACTTCGTAAAGCTGTGATTCGATGGCACGGCGCAGAAGAAATGCGCCGCCAAGACCGAGCGCCGCACCAATGGCCACGATGACGGCCCCCTCTCCAATTACGAGGCCGAAAATACGCGTGGTGCCTGCACCAAGCGCCATCCGGATCCCGATCTCCCGTCGCCGCTGCGACACCTGGTAGGCCAGCACGCCGTAGAGCCCGATGGCAGCGAGAAACAGTGCCACCACCGCAAAGCCGCCAGCCAGTAGCGTCGGCGTCCGGCGATCGGCCAATGCATCGGCGGTGCGTGCGCCCATCGTCCGGATGTCGAACAGAGGCAGCTCCGGATCGACGGTCGCAACGGCGCGGCGCACGGCGTCGATCAGCGCCGCCGGCTCCCCCGCGGTACGAACGGCCAGCCCCACGTTACGGGCCGGGCGCTGCGCCAGCGGCGAGTAGTAGGCGCCCGGGCGCTCGGTCTCGATCGTGTCGACCATTGCGACGAGCCGCATATTGCGCACCACGCCCACGACCGTGAGCATCTGATCCTCGGACGGCGTCGCGAAGAGGTCGTCGGGGTTGTTCGGCCGGTACATGCGCCGGCCAACGGCATCACCATCCGGCCAGAAGCGCCGCGCCAGGCGTTCGTCGATGATGAGCACGCGCGGCTGCCCTTCGACGTCCGCCCGCGTGAACCAGCGGCCGCTCACGAGCTCGGCGCCCATGGCTTCGAAGTACCCGTCGGTGACCTGCACGTCGTTCGGCGAGATCACCGATTCGCCCGGTGCCATCTGATACCCCTCGGCGAGGATGGTGCTGTCGTTACGGGTGCCGCCGAACGGGATCATGCTCGAGAAGCCTGCGCCTTCGACGCCTGGCAGCATCCGTACGGCCTCGAGCACGCGGTCGGCAAGCGCGGGCAGATCTTCGGTCGGGTAGCGTGAGGACGGTGGGCTGATCATTCCGGTCAGCACACGCTCGCCTCGGAAACCCGGATCGACGGCCAGCACGCGGTTGAGGCTTGCGACGAGTACGCCGGCACCGACGAGCAGGACAAGGGCGAACGCCACCTGACAGACGACGAGCCCGCGCCGGGCG
>CAZZGM010000074.1:0-10766 GCA_964653955.1 uncultured Bifidobacteriaceae bacterium
CTTGCGCTCCGTGATGTCCTGAATCACCGTAATCACACACTCCTCGCCGTGAATGACCGCCGTGTCCGCCGACACCAGACAGTCCAGCACCTCCGCGTCCTTCGTCCGGCACTGCATCTCGAGGTTGCGGAAGCTGCCGCGCGTCTCGATCTCGCGTTCGAACTCGCGGCAGGATTCCCTCGACACCCACACCGGCAGCTCGGCTGCCGCTCGCCCGACCACCTCCTCCGCGGTGAACCCCAGCACCGCGACAAACGCGTCATTCACATCGAGCAGCCGCAGCTTCTTCCTCAGCGAGACCATCGTCGGGACGGGCGTAAGGCGGAAAGAGCGGGCGAAGCGCTCCTCGCTGTGGCGGAGCGCATCCTCGGCCCTCCGGCGCGGGTCCATGTCCATGAACGTGAAGAGCATGCAGGCCTCGTCGCCAATCTCGATGGGCTGGCCGGCGACAATCACCGCCTTCGAACCGCCACCCGGCGTGCGGAGCGTGGCTTCGGTCTGCGGAATGGTGCGACCATCCCGGAGCCACGCAATGACCGCATCCCTGTCGGGTGCGCCCTCCAGCACGTCGACCTCGTAGGTCGTGCGTCCGATGACCGACTCGCGCGCGTAGCCGGTCATTTCCAGGAAGCCCTGGTTGACCTTGACGTAGCGCAGGTCCGAGAGCCGGCAGATGATGGCGGGCGCGGGATTCGCGGCGAACGTCCGCTCGAAGCGCTCCTCCGCCGTGAAACGCTCCGTCATGTCCTCGATCACGAGCACATACGATTCCGGACGGCCTTCGCGATCGGTCAGCGCCGCACCACGCAGCCGGTGCACCCAGCGTTCGCCCGCAGCGTCACCTTCCGACGCGGCGACAGTGACCTCCACGACCACATCATCGAAGGTGTCACCGCCGAGCAGCCGGCGGAGCGGATACTGGTCGGCGGTCAGCGTGTGATTGTTGTGGTACCTGAGGCGGAAGCGCTGCTGGTAGTCCTCGGGCGTCGCCCCGAGTTCGGTGACGGCCGAAACACCGTGCAGTACGAGGGCACGTTCGTTGGCCCAGACGATGCCTTCGAGCGGATCGATCAGCAGAATCCCTTCGCTGAGACCCGCGATGATTTCCTGCAGGTGGCGTCGATCCACCTGCTGCCGCAGGACCGCTTCGTCCGGAACCTCGTCCGCCATCCACGTCCCCCCGCGGCCACAAACGAACCAGCCCCCGTGGTGCTTCCGGCAGCATCGATACCAGCACCCGGCCCGCGCCGACTGGACGCAGACCGGGACTGGTGGAGCGCATCAACGAAAACCCACGGGCGTCTTTTCACGCGCGACCGCCGCAACCGCGCGCCTTTATCCTAGCTGACGGCAGTCGAGCGGCATTCACTTGTCGAGCGCGTCGCGAACCTCATCCCTGGCCTTGCCGACCGCGCTCTGCGCCTTGCCCACGGCCTTTTCCACGGTGCCCTCGACCTCGGTTTCCGTGTTGCCGGTCATCTTGCCGACAGACTCCTTGATGGTGCCCTTGACCTGCTTGACGGCGCCTTCGATACGATCCTTGTCCATGATGTTCTCCTCCTGCGGGTAACTGGTTGTGAGAACAACGTAGACCTCGCCCGCAAACGCGCGGAAGATGCAGACGGCTCTGTTCGGCTGATGCAGGCGTACTGGTCGACCACGCTCGGTATCGCTTCGACGTTCAGACCCGCGAGATTGCCTGGGAACTGGATCGCAACTTCCGCGGCCAGGCCACGGTGCGAGGCGATGTCATCTACGTAAGCGACGGTGGAACGCTGACGGCCTGGAGCGCCCTCGACGGCACGTTTCTATGGACGTGGAATGGCCATTGGCGATGGCTTCCTGGCCATTACCGCCGGTACCGCACTGCACGTGTTCGCGATAGACGTCGACCTGTCGCGACCCCTTCCACCCACCGGCCTGACGGCCACGCGCTTCGCCGGCAATCAGGTGACCTTCCGGTTCATGCCGCCGACGGCCGGCGCTATTCCCACGGGCTACGTTCTGGAAGGCGGCGTGCTGCCCGGCCAGGTGCTCACGTCAATCCCCCTCGGGCCCGTGCCACAGCACACCATCAGCGCGCCATCCGGCGTCTTCTACGTACGCGTGCGCTCACTGGCCGGGGGCACGGTGAGTGCGGCATCGAACGAGATTCGGATCTTTGTCAAGCAGTCCGTACCGCCATCGCCGCCAACGAACCTTACAGGGCTGGTGTTCGGATCGAGCCTGCGGCTGGCATGGAAGAACACGTACCAGGGCGGCGCCGTGGACCGGGTGACAGTGGACGTGACCGGTCCCGTTTCCACATCGTTCGTGCTCGGCGCCGTCGAAACATTTGCGTTCGAAGGCGTCCCTTTCGGTACGTTTACCTTTTCGGTACGGGCACACAATGCCGCCGGCGAAAGCAGTCCTTCGTCCAGCGTAACGCTGAGCTTCTCCAGAGTCTGTCCCGGCGTCCCGCAGGCCCCCACAGCGTTCGTGGCGTACCGTATCGGCAACACGGTGCAGGTTGCATGGGATCCGCCCTCGTCTGGAACCGCGCCGGCCGGCTATGTCGTCAACGTGTCCGGACCGCGCACCGGCAGCTTTCCGACTACAGGCCGGTCACTCGGTGGAGCCCTTGGCCCCGGAACCTATGACGTTTCAGTGGCCTCAACCAATCTCTGCGGAACAGGTCCCGCCACGGCCGTGCAGACCGTGGTCGTGCCATAACGCGGACACAGGCACCCGCGTTTGACAGGGGCGACCAGAGAGGCGGCCGGGCACGGAGAGTCGCCGCCTGAACTACGCCGGCTGCGGACGCTCAGCGCCACCCGCGCGTGCGTCCGGCCTGCTCAATCCACGTGCGCATCGAGGGTGCCATCGCCTCTTCGATGGTCTTCAGCTTCACATAGCGGCTCCGTTCGGAAGTGCCAAGCGGTGGTGGGGAATCGAAATCCGCCCCTCCGAAAAACACGACGTTCACGGAAACGTCGTAGGCCACCATCTCGATGATCCAACCTTGTTCCGGAAGGCCGTAGTACACCTTCTTCCACTTGACGGCGTACTGAAGGCCAGGCAGCGTTTCGCGGATCAGTGCGTCCAGCTGCTTGACGATGGGGTGCAGGTCCGGCATCACGCGCCGGATCCAGTCATCGACGGCCGCGTGACTCTCGGTGGCCTCGGGTGCCTTCCTGGCCGCGAGCGGCTTGAGTGTCTTCTCCTTACCCTGGCTCTTCCCGGCTGCCATGTCTTTTGCCTCCTCTGCTGCTCCGCCTGGATGGTCTCGCCGTCACCGCCATCTCGTGCGCGTGACTACCGCGAGCGGAAGGTGAAGGTCACGTCGGTGTAGTAGTAGGCCGTGTTCCCCTCGCGCGGGGCGTTGGGCGCCTCGCGCAGGAAGCGGCCCTTGCCGAGCCAGGTGGCGCCCACCTCGAACCTCACCACTGAAGGGACTATCCAGGTTCGCACGCGGAAGTCGAACTGCTGCCCCGCGTCGCGGCCTGACTGGCCGGTGGCGTCGCGCACGCCGCTGCCCGCGAAGGTGTCGCGAGCCGATGCGAGTCGCGCCCACCGGTACACCGCGAAGCCGTCGATACGTGACGTGGGCGCGAAGTTCGTGCGCACGCCAATCGTCTCGATGTTCTCGCGTCCCAGTGCGCCATAGATGCCGGTCGGGCAGAGATCGACGCGCCTGGCGCCAAACAGCGGATCGAAGCGATTCCACGTGCCGTCGTCCGGATCCTTGTCGCCGGTGCCGTAGTCGTACTCGAGGCCCAGCCGCAGATCACCGGCACGGGCAAAGGTGTAGCCCGCGGCGAGATGTGCGAATCCCGTCGACACGTCGAGGTCACGCACGTCACTGGCCGCGGTCGACGCGCGGGCGCGGCCGCCCTGCTTTGCCGCCTCCACGTCGATGTCCCATTGTCCGGATGCCGGCTGACGGAAGAGGCGGCCGCCGACGGTCCAGAGGTGGCGATCACGGGTGTCGCGGCTCCCCTCGGTGTCGTTCTCGTCGAGCAGATACAGATATCCTTCCGCGTTCGCCAGACGCCGAAGCACCGGGCGATCGTAGGAGACGCCGTAGAACCTCGTGTCGAGATATTCGCGATCGCGCGCTACCTTGTTGCCGAGGAGCGATGCCCGATCGTCGGGCAGCGTCACCACGGGCAGGACGGCAAGCGCAATCAGCGAGCCGCCCGCGGCGCGCCGCCACTCGGCGCTGACCCCGGTGTAGGCACGGGCCACATCGCGATACGCCTCCTGCGCCACCAGCCGGGCGCTGCCGATCTGCAGTCCGAAACGGCCGATCTGCAGCTCCGGCATCAGCGCACTGGCGCCGGCGCCGCCGCCGAAACGGACGTGTGCCGCCGAAACGTCGAGTGCGTCGACAATGAGCGGCGAGACGTTGCTCTGGGCACCCATCAGGTAGCCGCGCGCGTCCTGGAACTCGCCGACGAAGGTCACACCGCGCCTGGTGACCTCACCGTGTGCCACCGAGCGCACCTCGAGCACCTGATCGTCGCCCGCCAGCCCCGGGCGGAACTGGTTGCGCAGCGCGGCGTACCGCGTGCGGTGCGTAATCTCCCAGGTGAAGGGCCGCGCGATCTCGGCGCCGGAGCCTCCGGCCGGTGCAGCGGCGGGCTCCGGTGACGGCGCGGTTGCGTTCTGCGCACCGGCAATGACCGGCAGGGCGAGAAGGGCGAGGGTGAACGTGAGCTGGCGCAAACCGCGATTATCGCAGAACGGCCGCTCGCGCTACCCCACGGCTCACCCCCGCCGCGCGGCTTCGATGGCAGCCACGTCAATCTTCTGCATGGTCATCATGGCCTGGAACGCCCGCTGTGCCTCGTCGCCGCCCGCGGCCAGCGCGTCGGTCAGAAATCATCGGTGCGCCATCATTTGAATCGTTCGGCCAGCCAGTCGCTCCATGCCTGCCGCGCTTCAGGAGCAACGAGCGCGCCCCGGTCGCCATACAGAAAGAACCGGATGGACACCATCGTCTGACCGCCCATGGGCATGACGAACAGGTGCGCGAGTCCTGGAGCCGGCCGTTCCAGACGCAGCAACAGCTCCGGTTCTTCGCCGTCCATGCCCTCGAGCGTGGCCCTGATCAGCGGCGCACGTTCGCGGATGCTTCGAAGTGCAGGGTCGGTAATCTCCGTGCTCTCCATGGCGCCGGACAGCTCTGGCGCTCCAGGCGCGGCGTCGGCGCGGCGTGTGTCGTGATCGATGGTCACGGCGCTCCGTACCGTGCGCCATGTGTCCGATGGCGGTGTCTGGCTGAACGCCGCGAGATCGAACGCCGAGCACCGCTGTCCCGGAAAGTGCGTGAGATAGAGCCGCAGCAGGCGGAAGAACGACGCAGCCCACCCGTAGGCATGACCTTCGAACTCGGCGTCCCAGGTGTCGCTGTCCGCGAACCACCGGTGCACCACCCGCACTACGCACGTGCCGCCGGCACGCGCCTCGACTGTCCACTCCGTGGCAACCGTTCCCGGTCCTTCCTCGGCCGTTGCCGTAAAACTCCTTGGTGCGTTCCACTCCGTGATGGTCGCAACCGCATCCATGCCCGGCCCGAAGCTGCTGACCACCGTGCCATCCACACGCTCGTCGCTCTTCGTGGGGACGAACCACGAAGAGATGCCGTCGCCCGTGGCAATGGCGCGCCACACGTCTTCCGGCGAGCCGGGTACCTCGACCTCGGCTTCGACATACCGGCGGCCTTTTTCGTCCTTCTTCACTGGCATGAACGGGCTCCTTTTCCAGTTGATGATTTGTGGGACGGCAGCGGATGAGCCATCAGCACGAGCCGGTGCGAACGCCCTCCGGGGGCGGACTCGTCGTGGTACTTCGCTGCAAGACCATTGATGGTCTCGGTCAGTTCGCGGGTAAACGCGGCGCGCTCCCCCGTCGATCGAAACCGGATGACGGTGTCGATGGACAGCGTGGCCAGGTGCTTGCCGGCCCTGCTGGCGCCGGTGATGAGGCCGGCCACCTCGCGCACGACACGCGCGGCCAGCGCAATGAGATAACTCGCCGACAGGCGATCCCGCTGCTGCTCGGGATCGATGGCCACCGGCCCGAGCGCCCCCGGCGACACCACATAAGACGAGGCGGTGGCCACGAGCCGGCGTTCCGTCAATCCGCCCCACTGCTTTTCGCCAGCAACACGGAGCAGCCCATGCGTTTCCAGCGTGCGCAGGTGGTAGTTCACCTTCTGGCGCGGCAGGCCGAGCCGGTGCGCCAGCGTGGCCGCCGACGCCGGCTCGCGCAGCTCGGCAAGCAGCCGGCTGCGCACCGGATCCAGCACGACAGCAGCGGCCACCGGATCCTCGATGACACCGACGTTCAACATGCCGGGAATTTATGTCTGACAAATTATTTTGTCAATAGTGCGGCCGCACCGACATGCCTGCCGTCGGCACGCTCGCGCATGTATGATGCGTGGGTTCCAGCCGAGGAGGTCTTCCGTGCTCAACCGTCGCGAATTCATCAGAACGACCTCGTGTGTCGTTGGCGCGTCACTTCTTGCTGAACGCGGCACCGTTGCCGCCGCGGGACCACTGATCACCCGTGCTGTACCAAAATCCGGCGAGATGCTGCCCATGATTGGCCTCGGCAGCTCAGCGACATTCGCGTCCATGGCGCGCAGCGACGATGCCAAGGCGTTGCGGGAAGTGTTGAAGACGCTGGTCGATCACGGCGGGTGCGTGTTCGATACCGCGCCGGGTTACGGCGCATCGGAACAGGTGGCGGGCGACATTGCCAACGAGCTCGACATTCGCGACAAGGTGTTCTGGGCCACCAAGGTCAACGCGGCCGGCCGCGAAGGACTGTCGGGCGCCAAGGCCGATCCGGTCAAGGCACGCGCGCAGATCGAAGAGTCGTTCAAGAAGTTCAACGTCAAGACCATCGACCTGCTGCAGGTCCACGATGTCGTCGACGTCGCCACCCACCTCCCCATCGTCAAGGAGTTCAAGGCAGCGGGTCGCGTGCGCTACATCGGCATCACGTCGACGCGCGAGAACCAGTACGAAGAGCTGATCGGCTACATGAAGAACGAGCCGCTGGACTTCGTCGGCGTCGATTACGCCGTGGACAACCGCGAAGTGGAGCAGGAGATTTTCCCGCTCGCGCAGGAGAAGGGCATCGGCATTCTCGTCTACGTGCCCTTCGGACGTACGCGCCTGTTCGCGCGCGTCAAGGGTCAGGCGCTGCCGGACTGGGCCGCGGAATTCGACGCCACCACGTGGGCGCAGTTCTTCCTGAAGTTCGTCATCAGTCACCCGGCGGTGACGGCGGTCACACCGGCCACGAGCAACCCCAGGAACATGCTCGACAACCTCGGCGGCGGCATGGGCCGCATGCCGAGTGCCGAATACCGGAAGCGCATGGTCGCGCTGATTGAAGCGCTGCCGTCCGCCTGAACGGTGGAACGACAGTGATCATGGCCGGCGCCGGCAATGCCGCGCCGGTTTCCTTCATCTGAAGTCGACACACCAAGCCGGAGATTGACTTCATGGCCCCGGCAGATACGGACGAAATGACGGCAACGGCATGAACCCTCGCATCGTTGCCGCCGACGTGCGCTTTCCCGAACGTTACGAGCGTCAGGCAGACCTGGCGCTCGAATACCTGCGCGCCGGACAAGGCAACGGAGACACCACGCCCGAACGCATCGAGCGGCTCTTCGCGCGCACTGGCGTCGAAGGCCGCCATCTCGTCCTGCCGAAAGAGGCCTACGCAGAGCTCGGCGGTTTTGGTGAACGCAGCGCGCTCTGGCTCGAGCACGCGCTCGACCTTGGTCACGCCGCCGTCGAAGGCGCGCTCACACGTGCACAGCTCGCTGCGTCAGACGTCGCGCTGTTCGTCTCGAACTCCGTGACGGGCGTGGCCGTGCCCTCACTCGAGGCACGCATCATGGCTGCCCGCGGCGATTTCGCACCGGACTGCCGCCGGCTGCCAATCTTCGGCCTCGGCTGCGTGGCCGGTGCGGCCGCCGTTGCCCGCGTCTCCGAGTACCTGCGTGCGAATCCCACACACGCCGCCATCATCCTGTGCGTCGAGATCTGTTCGCTGACGTTCCAGTTGTCGGATACGTCCATTGCCAACGTCATCGGCTCGGCGCTGTTTGGCGACGGCGCGGCCTGCGTGGTGATGGTTGGCGCCGAACATCCCAAAGCACAAACCGGCGCGGGAATGGCCGTGGCCGACACACGCTCGATCTTCTTCCAGGGCACCGAACGCACGATGGGGTGGGACATCGTCGACGAGGGCTTCCGCATCGTCCTGAGCGGATCCGTGCCGGAGCTGGCTCGCGGGGCGTTTTCGACCGGGCTGCGCCAGTTCCTGACCGGGCACGACCTGACGCCCGACGGCGTCACACGCTGGTTCGGCCACCCGGGAGGTCCCGCCGTGATCGATGCCATCGAAGGCGGCCTCGGTCTCTCCCGCGGCACGCTCGACGCAAGCCGGCGCACGCTGGCCCGCGTCGGTAATCTTTCGTCGGCGTCCGTGCTCGTGCTGATCGAAGAGGCGTTGCACCGTGACACGCTGCCAGACACCGGGGTGGGAGTGCTCTACGCCATGGGGCCGGGCTTCTGCGCCGAGCTGGTGCTGCTGCAATGGTGAGTCGCGTCGCATTCACGCTGCTCGTCGCTCTGGTCGCGAGCCAGCGCCTCATGGAGCTTGCCCACAGCCGGAGGAACGAGGCGCGCCTCCGTGCCCGCGGTGCTATCGAACACGCGCCGTGGCAGGTGCCGATGCTGGCCGTCCTTCATGGTGCGTGGCTGATCAGCACCGTGGTGGAGGTATGGCTGCTGCGGCCGCCGTTCCGGCCGTGGCTCGCGCTGTTTGCAGTGGCCGTGTTCATTGCCGGCCAGGTACTGCGCCTGGCGGCCATTAGGACACTCGGAGACCGGTGGACGATCCGCGTGATGACGCTCCCGGCCACCCGGCGTGTCTCGACCGGCCTCTACTCGTGGCTGCCTCATCCAAACTATCTCGGTGTCGCGCTCGAGATTGTTTCGCTGCCGCTCGTTCATGGAGCCGTCGTGACGGCTCTCGTGTTCAGTGTGCTGAATGCCGTCGCACTGGTACTACGAATTGGTGTGGAGTCCCGGGCGCTGGCGGACGCAGAGCTCTGAAGGTCCCACACGCCGTCCGCATTTTCCGCTTCGCCCAGGCGGGTCACCAGCCACAGGCCGCCTCGCACACATTCTTCGACGATGGAATCGAAGGCGCGGGACCGCGATCCGCATCGACGCGACCGCAGACCGGGGGACCGGAGGTAATAGTCGATGACGCCCTGCAGTTCCGCCGTTGACGCTACGCGTCACTCACGTTGCGGAGTGCGTGATCCGGAGTGGGCAGCCCCCAGCCGCGGCGGATGGCCACCAGTCGAACCGTAAAACACAGCACCGCTCCGCTGATCGTCGTGGCGGCAGGTGGAAGATGAAGCAGTTGTCCGGCAACGACCACACCTGCGCCGGCCAGCGCCGCCAATGCATACAGGTCCTTGCGGAGAACAGTCGGAATCTCCCGGACGAGGACGTCGCGGAGTATACCGCCGCCAATGCCGGTCAGCATCCCGAGAAGCGCCGCAATCATCGGATCGGCGCCGAAGGCCAGCGCCTTCTGCGTCCCCGACACCGAGAAGAGTCCCAGACCGGCAGCGTCGAAAATCAGGATGGGCGTCTGGAGGCGCTCCAGCCGAGGGTGCCAGACGAACGTGATCACCCCCGCGAGCAGCGAGACCGTCACGTACTGCCATCCATCGAGAGCAACGAGGGGAACGGCGCCAATCAGGACGTCGCGGGTCATGCCGCCGGCGTTACCCGCGACAAACGCCAGGACGCACACACCGAATACATCCAGGCGGTGTTTTACACCGACTGCCGCCCCACTGATGGCGAAGACAGCCGTACCCGCGAGATCGAGGGTCAGCAGGAGATTCGTGATTTCGACGTGGCTGGACATCAGGACGTCCCGTCTCCTCGACGCCGGGTAAAACGACGAACCGCCCGGCATGACCGGGCGGTTCATCGACCTCTCCATCAACGGCGCGGAAGCCGCGGTTAGTGCCGCGGCACCGCGCCGGCGTCAGACACCGACCTGTTCCGATTCGGTGCTGCGCGAGGCGCGAACAGCCGCCTCGATGCGTTCACCAATCGTCGCGTCGACGCTCTTCCAGTACCAGAACGCGCGCTCGAGCACTTCCTGGGACGTCACGCCGGCCAGTGCGCCCGAGACGGTTTCCACGAACGCATCGCGGTCCGCGTCGGTAAACACGTCGCGGACGAGCGTACCCGGCTGACCGAAGTCGTCGTCTTCGGCGTGCAGCGTGTAGGCGCTGCGAACCATCTGGGTATCGGTTTCCCATCCGTCGGGTGCCGGCCCGGTGTGATCGGACCAGCCGCGGCCGAAGCTGTTCGGGGCATAGACCGGTGCCGACCCGCTGTGGTGGTAGGTCATGTTGCCGTCGAACAGGTAGCTGTTGGTCTTGACCTCGTCCTTCGGACGGTTGACCGGAAGCTGATGGAAGTTGGTGCCGATGCGATTGCGGTGCGCATCGTTATAAGCAAAGGCGCGCCCGAGCAGCATCTTGTCGGGAGAGAGCCCGATGCCCGGCACCAGGTTTCCAGGCGAGAACGCCGCCTGCTCGATCTGGGCGAAGAAGTTTTCGGGGTTGCGGTTCAGGGTGAAGTGCCCCACCTTGATCAGCGGATAGTCCGCGTGCGACCAGGTCTTCGTCAGGTCGAACGGGTTGAAGCGATAGTTGTTCG
>CAZZGM010000075.1:0-3259 GCA_964653955.1 uncultured Bifidobacteriaceae bacterium
ATAAAAAACGGGCCTGAAATCGTGGACTTCAGGCCCGTTCTGTGATTCGTGGCAGCCTTAGCAAACCGCCGCCTTAAGCCTCTCGGCCACCTCACCACTGAGAGCTGACTATTGTCGCACAAGGGCCATCTGCATTGCCACGCAACCCGGGCCTCCCAGCCTCCACACAGGCGTATCGGCACGCAGGCAATCGCGGAAGGTCACCCTGCAGCTCTCGATGGACCGGCCCGCGGGTGGGACACAAGCGGGCAGACGATCTTGCGCTGACGTGAGGATTCTCGGTGATCGTTTGCTGCAGTTCAAGCATTCGACGCCATGGTGCGCCGTTCGCGACAAACCAGGGCAGGTCGACCGTGCGCGGCCGGACACCTGCCCAGCGCCGTCGCTCCCCCTTTTACGCAGGACGAAGCTCGCTGAGACGCGGCATGCGTCCCTGCGCATAGGCCTGCGACACACGTACCAGATCGGCACGAGTCTCCCCGACGAATGGGCCCGTCGTGACGATCGGCACCTCCTGCCGCTCGCCGGCGTACAGGACGACTCGGGCGCCACTCGCTCCAGCGGTGAGGTGCAGCATCGCTCCTGGCGCCTGGACGGTTTCGAGCCAGCCAATCTGTCCGGCGGCGAGCCGCTGCGGATGTCCCCCGCTGACCGACAGTTCACCGTCGAGCGGGTACAGGAACCCGCTATGCGAGGCGGGCAGCGCCTGCTCGTACACGGCGTTCGGCAGAAGCGAGATGTCGACCATCATGAACGGCAGATGGAGGTGAGAGCCACCGTCGACCTGGCCGGACATTCCGCTGTAGACACGCGCCTCGACACCAGGTGCTCGACGGACGGCGGCATCCTCGCGCGCCGTCAGTTTGAATCGAGGCGCCACCCAGCGGGACCGGCTGGGCGTCGTCACCCACAACTGCAGAATCCGCACCTTGCCGAGCGGCTCGACGTCCTCACTGTGCACGACACCGCTCCCCGCCGTCGTCCAGACGACGTCGCCAGCACGCAGCATCCCCTCGTCTCGGTCGAACATCTCGCCGTCGACGATCAGGGTTGCGATCTCGAACCCCGCGTGCGGATGTGCGGCCCCGGCCTTCTGCCCGCGTGGAAGGTCGAGCCGATCGTCAGCGAGCAGGATGAAAGGGTCGTTCTGCACGAAGTCCTGCGGTGCGATGGCAAACACCACGGTGTGCCCGTCACCGATGAATCCTGGCGATGGTGGCGCCAGCGTGACCACTCGCGCCAGTCCGCGCGTCGTTGCTGCCGGGCTCGAAACTGTGTGCAGTGATGACATGTTCTCCGTCCTTCCCCCTCTACCGTCGTGCAGCAGAATCCCCAAAGCCATCACGTCCTCCTATTCATCAATAGACGATTCATATCTGAACCAGAATTCAAAAAAGTCAGCCGGCCGAAATCTTCGTCAGCAGTCCGGCGAGCATCCGTGATTCAGCCGCGGTGAGCTTCCGAAGCAGGTTGCGCTCCGCCTCCTGCTGCACCCGGAGCCCCTCTCGACAGGCCTTCCGTCCAGGCGCCGTCAGCGTTGCCAGTCGCGTGCGCCGATCGTTCGAGTCCGGCTGGCGCTGGACCAGCCCATCCGCCTCGAGCCGGTCGACCAGCTGGGTAATGTTGGATTTCACGCACGACAGCCGGTCGGCGAGCTGGCTGAGCGGCAGAGACTCACCGGCTTCGGACAGCGCCTTCAGTGCAGCGAGTTTCGCAAGCGAAAGGCCGATGGCGCCAAGCTTGACCTCGACGTCGTGCTCCGCACCGTGGGCCGCGTGCAGCAGTGTGGCCAGGTCAACACCGGCGCGCGCCGATTCATTCATGTATGAACTATACAGCAATGACCAGAGTCGTGCAAGTCCCGGTCGCGCACCGAACAATGGGGCTGAACGCCACGCCGCTCAAATCACGACGGCATCGGCGATGCCAGCCCCTCCACGCGCTACGTCCGCACGGCAAAATAAAAGTGGTGATGATAGTGGCACCGTGGATTGAAACCCGCTCCGCAGGCGGGGCATCTTCCGTCCCCATCCAGGTAAGTCCGAATACTCAGCTCGCGTCCACATGCGCCACAGCGGATGGCCCGCTCGTCCCATTGCGCCTCGGGCCAGACCTCGATCGGATGATCGGCCAGTGCGTCATGGCACTCCCTGCACGCGTAGTACCGGCCACAACACCTGAAGCGGATGGCGACAATGTCCAGCGGACCGTGATAGTGCACGCAGCGCGTCTGCGCGTCCAGCCCGACACCGTGCACCTGGCTGCTGCGCGCAGTGCTCTCACGAAGCGACATGGCGTACCTGGTGTGCACGCGCTCTGCAGACGACGTCGATTCCAAACGCCGTCAGCCTTGACCGATTGGCGATCATCCCCTCACGCAACCGTGAATCACGCACGCTCCGCATGATGTTCCATCACCGCCAGCCAAGCGCCGGCGCCACGTCGCGCAGGATCGTCTCGATGAGGTGAACGTTGTAATCCACACCGAGCTGATTGGGCACCGTCAGCAACAGCGTGTCGGCCTCGGCGATACCTTCGTCGGCGGCCAGCTGGTCCACCAGCGCTCCCGGCTCGGCGGCATACCTGCGGCCGAACACCGCCCGCGTCCGTTCGTCAATCCAGCCGATCGTGTCCTGACTCCCGCTGTCCTGACCGAAATAGAGCCGGTCACGGTCGTCGACGATGGCGAAGATGCTGCGGCTCACCGACACCCTCGGCGTGCGCGAATGGCCGGCGGCCGTCCAGGCCTCGCGGTAGGCCCGAATCTGTTCGGCCTGCTGGACGTGAAACGGCTTCCCGTTCTCATCGTCCTTGAGCGTCGAGCTCTGCAGGTTCATCCCGAGCGAAGCGGCCCAGCGGGCGGTCGCGTTCGACGCGGCCCCCCACCATATCCGGTCGCGCAGGCCCTCCGAGTGCGGCTCGAGTCGCAGCAGACCAGGGGGATTCGGAAACATCGGTCGCGGATGAGGTCTTGCGAAACCCTCGCCGCGCAAGGATCGGGCGAACCGGAGCGATAACGGCGACAATGCCCCGGCGCCGCGATCGACGGATGTGTCCACTCACCAGATCGATCGCGACTAACGCCTCACCGGCAGGGAAGGAACGCCACGTGCGGATCACGGATGTCAGGGTCGAACTCGTCGATACGGTCGTTCCCCGCATTTTTCGCTGGCGGGCCGGGTTGCCCGGTTCAGGCACGGTCAACAAGAACTGCTGGCTCATCATCGAGACGGACGAAGGGATCACAGGGCGCGCCCAG
>CAZZGM010000075.1:3269-7512 GCA_964653955.1 uncultured Bifidobacteriaceae bacterium
GGATGAGGTCTCGCGAAACCCTCGCCGCGCAGCAGGTCGAGCAGGGTTTCGGCGTGACGACGGGCCATGTCGGCGTCGGTACCGTCCGGCTCCGGTTCGTAGCCGAAGTAACGCCAGCCGTCGATCACCTGCTCGGGCGAGCCGCGGCTGATACCCAGTTGCAACCGTCCTCCCGCAATGAGATCCGCCGCACCCGCGTCTTCAGCCATGTAGAACGGATTTTCGTAGCGCATGTCGATGACCGCGGTGCCGATCTCGATCCGGCTCGTCCTGGCGCCGATGGCGGCCAGCAACGGAAATGGCGACCCGAGCTGGCGCGCGAAATGATGCACGCGGAAATAGGCCCCATCCGCGCCCAGTTCCTCGGCCGCCACCGCGAGATCGATTGATTGCAGCAGTGCGTCGGAGGCCGTGCGTGTCTGCGACTCTTGTGCGGGCGCCCAGTGCCCGAAGGAAAGGAACCCGATCTTCTTCACGGAAGCAAATGTAGCAGGGTTGTCAACGATGAACCGGCGCTGAATCTTTTCCCGCGGCTTCGGAGTCTCCCCAGGCGCCGTGTGCAATGCGGCACAGACACGCCGCTCCAATCCTGTCAGGCTTGAGCACACTGGACGGGAGCGATTCATGAACATTACACGCGTGCTTGTAGCCGGAGCGGCCACCCTCAGTCTCTTCGTCTCGCATGTCGCGTTTGCCCAGGACGTCTCGCGTTATCGCGACTACGTTCTCGGAAGCACCCTTGAATCCGTCGCCGCAGCCAGCCGGCTGCAAGCGGCCGATGTGAAAACGATTCACGAGCGACCAGCGAAGATTCAGGAATTGGAATGGCGGGCGCCATACCTGAGAGCACTGGACGAGCCCGCCGATCCGGTCAGAGGAATCGTGTTCACGTTTCTCGACGATGCGCTGTACCAGATTGTCGTGAGCTACGACTACGACAGGATGGACGGACTGACGAACGGCGACATCATCGAAACACTGACCACCACCTACGGCACGCCCGTGCTCAAACAAATCACGCGCCCTGCCGCCGCGCAGCCCGACGCCGTCGCGCTTGCGCAATGGAACACCACGCAGGCGTTACTGACCCTGGTTCGTGGCACACACACGTCAGAGTTCCAGCTGATTCTGATCGCACCCGACGTGAACCTTCGCGCCCGGACCGCGGCTCGTGAGGCCATCAGGCTCGATGCGGCCGAGGCGCCACAGCGCGAAATGGATCAGCTCAAGAAAGACGTCGCGGAGGCAAACGAGGCGCTCGAAAAAGCGCGGGCCGCCAACAAGGCCGCCTTTCGCCCGTAACCTCTCACCGCCGCAACATATCGAAAGCTGACATGACCATGACTGCAATACCAGACACCGCATCGACGGAGCTGCCGGAACCGAACGAGTCGGAACTCGTTTCGTGTCCGTTGTGCCACACGACACACCCGTCGCTCACTCGAAACGCCCTGAACGCAGGCGGAGACTGGCAATGTACTCGCTGTGGCCAGCGGTGGGATGCGAAGAGCCTTGCGACGGTAGTCGCGTATGGCGCCTGGGTTGCCGCGCGGACCACAACACCTCTCAGCAGCGACGCGGTGCGGCCCGAGGACGCTGCGCCGCGCTCAGTGACGAGCCCGCACGCAATCAACGACGCCGCCGGCGTGGCGGCGAGCACCGTGGTCGAACCGTTTCAGTTCGACGGCACACGCACATGACCAATTGGACGACACTGCTCGGGTGGGCCGGCATTCGACGGTCCCCGTCCGCGTCTGTTCCCCAGCGCGAAGCGAAGATCTTTTTCATCGAGCAGAATACGCCGCACGTCCCTCGCGAATACCTGGCGCTCTATACCTACCTGGAACGTCGCTACGCCTCCGTGGTCGTGCTCACGCTCGAGCAGATTGAGACGTTGCTCGGATTCGCCCTGCCAGTGCCCGCCAGAACCGAATGTGAATGGTGGACGGACACGGCAGGCGCACGACCTCACTGCGCCGCGTGGATTGAGGGGCAGCGCACCGCAACCCCCAACCTCGCCGCCAGGACCGTGACGTTTGAGCGCTCGATGTAGACGGGATGCATCGCGGTGGCACCCGCGATGCCCGAACCAACAACTACTGCGGGTTGACGTTCTCGGCCCGTGGCCCCTTCGGTCCCTGGCCCACCGTGAACGAGACTGCCTGGCCTTCCCGCAACTGGTCGAAGGGCACGCCGACGCAGGCGGACTGGTGGAAGAAATACTCAATGCCTTCCGCCGTGGCAATGAAACCGAATCCCTTGTCGGTCAGGCGCTTGATGGTTCCGTTCGTCGTCATCGCTGAATATCCTCGTGAAACGAGAAGTGTAACGGGTATGTGCCGGGCGCACTGTTCCATATTGAACACTCCGGCACGGCCTTCACGAGGTACCGGCACGAGGGCCGGCGCGCCGGTGGCGCCGCGTGAGATAATCCACCCGATTCCCGATGCCGAAGCCAAAAGCCCGACGCGGGCGGTCAGGCGAGGAACGGCCGGCCTTCGATCCCAGGGCGTTCATCGAGTCCGCAGGTGGAACACCGCGCGTCGTATTGTACCCCCAGGGAACGGTCGTATTCTCGCAGGGACAACCGAGCGACGCCGTCATGTACATCCAGGAAGGCAGCATCAAGATTTCGGTGCTCTCCAGGACCGGAAAAGAGGCGGTGGTGGCCATGCTGGGTCCCGGCGATTTTTTCGGCGAAGGGACGCTGGCAGGTCAACCGATTCGAATCGGAACGGCCACAGCAACAACACCGGCAGCCGTACTCATCATCGAGAAGGCCGAGATGCTTCGACTCCTGCGCGATCAGCCGGCGTTCTCCGAACGGTTCATCGCGTACATGCTGGCGAGGAATCTCCGCATCGAAGCCGACCTTGTCGATCACCTTTTCAACTCCGGCGAAAAGCGGCTGGCACGAGCGCTCCTGTTGCTGGCCCGGTATGGCGATCAGGAAGGACCGGAGCGGCGGATCCCGAAACTTTCCCAGGAGACCCTTGCCGAGATGGTCGGAACCACTCGTTCGCGCGTAAATTTCTTCATGAACAAGTTTCGGGATCTCGGGTTCATCGAGTACAACGGCGACATCACGGTCAACACCTCACTGCTCAGCGTCGTCCTCCACGATTAGCGGGGCGCTGTCCGAGTGCGCCTCGGAGTGCCCCGGAGGCCACATGGCTCGTAGCGTATCTCTCGACACCGCTGGCTCGCCTCGCGTTCACCTGGTCAACCCGAGCGATGTGTCGTTCGGCGTTGCCGTCATCACGCCGCGCTGGCTGTATGTCCTCGCCGCCGCGACCGGCACCCGGTGGGGCGATCCCCGTGTCGTGGACGAAACGCTGGACCCGGTCGATCTCGCCGACGTGTCGCCCGGAGACGTCGTGGGCATCGGCATTCACACGGGGAATGCGCTGCGTGGCTATGCGATCGGCCAGATGGCACGCGCACGCGGCGCGTGGGTCGTGTTCGGCGGCATTCACGCGACCTTGTTCCCGGACGAAGCTCACGAGCGGGGCGGAGCGCATGCGGTGGTTCGCGGGGATGGCGATGTCGTCTGGCCGCGCGTGATTGAAGACTGTCTCGCCGGGCAGCCGATGGCCGTCTACGACGGCGGGCGCGTCGATGCGGGCCGCTTCGCGTCGGCACGGTGGGACCTGCTTCCCGAAGGCCGCTACATGTGGGGCTCCGTGCAGACCGTGCGCGGGTGCCCGAAACACTGCTCGTTCTGTTCGGTCTGGCGCACCGACGGCCAGAAGCCCCGGCAACGCACTGCGGACCTGGTCGTGCGCGAAGTCGTCGAACTCCGACGGCGAGGATTCCGCTTCATCGCCCTGGCGGATGACAATTTCTACCCCGTCAGCTTCGAGGATCTCGCACAGGCGCGTCGCCGCACCGACCAGACACGCCTGGCGCAGCTTCAGGCGCTGCGCGAGGAACGCATGGAGATGATGGCGCAGCTCGCACGACTGCCTGACGATCTCGTTTTTTATACCCAGATCACCATGGAGGCGGCCGAGGACGGCGAGTTCCTCGATGCGATGCGCCGGGCACACATTCGCGGCGCGCTGGTTGGTGTCGAGTCCGTCACCTCCGCCGGGCTGAAGGACGTCTACAAGGGGTTCAATCTGGCCGGGGACGCGCTCGTGGAACGACTCCGCGCGTTCCGCGAACACGACATTCACGTGCTGGGCTCGTTCATCTTCGGCCTGCCGAGCGACACCCCGGAGACCTTCGATGCCACGGTGGC
>CAZZGM010000075.1:7522-10706 GCA_964653955.1 uncultured Bifidobacteriaceae bacterium
GGCGGACCTCACGTTCGCGCAGTTCGTGCTGCTCACGCCGTTTCCTGGCACCGTGGACTTCGAGAAGTGGGCCGCCCAGGAAAGCAACCGTGAGAAGCAGGTCCACGGGGTTCCGATTACCCAGCATTGGCTGATTCCGAAACATCAGCGGCCGAAGCTCTATTCGCCGCACCCGCTGATGTCTCTGGAAGACATCCGACGGGGTACACAACGAGCCTGGGATCGGTTTTACAGCTGGCGCAACGTCTGGCTGCGTTCGAGTGTCGTCACCTCACTCAAGGCCAAGCTCGCCTTCGTGCTGGCGTCCCGGCTGTATCGCCAGATGTACGCCAACACCGGGATCGCAACGGACAGCGCCCGCGTTGCGCGATCCACCCTGTGGGCCCGCTGGCTCGGGCTGGTGACACGGCGGCTGTTCCTGACCAAGCCGATGCCGCACCTCCAGGTGCCCGAGCCCATCACGCCAAGTCGAACCGCGTGAGCCACGGTCCATCGGCTGGCGGGCCGGCGGTGCGGCGACTTCCAATGAAGAAACGACCACCTGGCGCCGCACGACTCGACGATGCGGGCAGCGTCGACGAAGATTCGGACGGCGCACTCGCGTACCCGTCGGACCTCACTACGCGCGTGCTCGATCGCTGGCGCCGGGCAAAGAGCGCCGGCGAGATCAACGTACCTCTCCCCGCGGCCGCCGATCTGGCCACTGTCCTCTCGGTCTGCTACCACGCGACGCTGTTGCGCGAAGAAGGCCGGCCCGTCACCTTCCGTCTTGCCCTGAGCGAGCCGGGGGCGTTCGACGATGCCGCCGGGCCTCCATCAGGCCTCCATCGCCTGGTGTTTGCCCGTCCTCTCCCGCTGGATCAGCACGAGCTTCGCCGGCTCGCGCCGGCGGCGGCCTTCTCGCGCTCGCTCATCGGTGCCACATCAGCCGGCCAGGGGATCTGGGGCATCATTCACTCGGGACCACAGTGGCTGCAGTCGGTGCGGGGAGGACGCGCAACCGAGCAGGCCGTTCCGCACGTGCCCATCGTTGCAGCAACGGGTCCAGGGCGGCTGCTCGTCAGCGTGGGAACGGTCGTCCTGGCCGAATTGCGAGACGGTCGGCTGTCTGGCGGCGAGATGGACGTATTCGAGGCACAGTGGATACAGCAGCGATTCGCGGCGGCCGACGGCGCGCAACGGCACACACCGGTCGCCGGCCGCGACGAGACCGCCGGTCAACCGGCGGAAGTCGATGCGGTCTTTGCGGCGGTGCTGGCCGGCCACGTCCTGCGCCGCGTGCTGGCGACCATTCGGGCCGCACAACACGGCGGAACGCTGATTCTCATTCCTCGCGCGCGAGTGTCCGAGTTCCTGTCAGACGGCCGATACGTGCAGGTCAAGTACGCCTTCCATGATGAGGAGCCACGGAAGCGGATCCTCACACTGATGAGGGAAATTTCCAGAGAACTCGCCGTCGCCGAAGGCGCCCACGCGGCAACGGTTGGCTGGCAGGCCTATGAGACGAGCCGTGCCCGCCGCCTCGTCGAGCTGGACGAAGCCCTGTTCGAGGTGGCGCACCTGGTGGCGGACCTGGCCCTGGTGGACGGCGCGATGCTCTTGACCGATTCGCTGGAGGTGCTGGGGTTCGGTGTGGAGATCGCGGGAGAGCTGCCTGAAGTGTCCCGAGTCATGCGTGCCCATGATCTCGACGGTGTCTCACGAACGTGGGTACGTACAGACCGGGTTGGAACACGTCATCGGTCAGCGTACCGCCTCTGCCAGGCCGTTCGCGATGCCCTTGCTCTGGTGGTCTCCCAGGATGGTGGTCTGCGCTTCATCCGCTGGCACGACCAGAGCGTGGCGTACTGGGAACAGGTGGCAACCGGTCCGTGGGAAGGCTGATTCGTTCGCCAGTTCCCGCCGCAATGCTGACGAGCAGAGCCACCGTCAGGATCGGTTGATCTCCTCCTCGTGCGTCGGACCGCGGTGCCGGCCGCTGCCCGGCTCGTCGTGAAACTCCGGACTCCGCTCGAACGCCACCTCGTCATCTTCGCCGCGATGTGTGGTTTCGGGCGTCGATCCACGCGGGCCTTCGTCGGGGTATGTGGTCTGTCGATCGGGATGGATCGCGGAAGAGTCAGGTGTCGAGCGATCGGTCGTTCGTGAATTGGTCATGGCTGGTCTCCTGACACCACCCGGCGGAGGTGACGTGCGTGCACGTGCGTGAATTCTGCGCCCAGCAGCACGAGTTGTGACGAGTAATAGACCCAGGCCAGCAGCGCCAGCAGCGACCCGGCGACGCCGTAGGCCGAACTGCTGCCGCCCCGTCCGAGATAAGCGCCGAGCGCCATGCGCCCGAGCGTGAAAAGGAGCGCCGTCACCACGGCGCCGACGCGGACTTCGCGCCACGCGACATGCGTGTCGGGCACCACCTTGAAGATGAGCGCGAACACCATGGCCGTCATCATGAAACCAATGACGCCGTCCACCAGTACCCACATGGTGTCGGGCCCGGGCAACCACGCGCGCGCCGTCGACGTGGCGGCGCTGACGAGCGCCGTGGCAATCAGCGACACCAGCAGCAGGAACCCGGCGCCCACCACCAGCGCCATGTTGGTCATGTAGCTTCGCAGCAGCGCCCACCAGGTGCCACCGCTGGTATCCACGTCCCACACCGTGTTGAGCGAGTCCTTGAGCTGGGCCACCACGCCCACGGCACCCACCACCAGCGTGATGAGGCCAACGATGGCACTGATGAGGCCGGCACGAGGCGCGGCCTCCCGCGTGCCCATCAGGTTTTCCACCGCCACCGCACCCGCCGGACCAACCAGCGAGGTGGCCTGCTCCAGGATGCGATCCCGTGCTTCGTCACGTCCCAGCACCACGCCCGAAATCCCGATGGCAATGAGCAGGAGCGGCGCCAGCGAGAAGGTGGTGTAGTAGGCCAGCGCGGCCGCGGATCGTGCCGTCCGGTGGGCAAGCCAGTCGTTGATGGTGGTCCACAGCAGCTCACGCATACACGGTCACCTCTGGCACTCATCGTGAATCAACCAGTCGCATGCCGAAAAATCCAACTCGTCCATCAAAGAACGACCCCGACGGCACCGAGGATCGGAAACGGCGCGACACGCCGCCACCCGCAGACGGACGGCCAGCCGACGACACGCACGATACCAATCTCGACCGGACCATCGAAGAGAGT
>CAZZGM010000076.1:0-10701 GCA_964653955.1 uncultured Bifidobacteriaceae bacterium
CCCTGAAGGGCGGTCTGCACCTCAAGGCGCCCGATGGCACGCCGATGGCCAACGCCATGCTGACGATGCTGCACGCGCTGGGGCTCGACGACACGAAGAGCCTGGGCGACAGCACCGGCGCCATGGACCTCAACACGGCGCCCGAAACGACGGTCGTCGCTTAGGCGGGGAGGTGCTGATGTTGCGCACACGACTGCTGACGGGACTGCTGGCCGGCCTGATTGGCGCGGTCGGTCTGTCGATCATGGTGGAGGCGGCGGCCACGGCACCCGTGGCCGACGCCGCCAAGCGCGGCGATCGGGATGCCGTAAAGGTGCTCCTGAAAGAAGCCGCCGTTCATGGCGCGCATGCTGCTGGTGGCCGGCGCCAACGCCAAGGCGGTCACGCGCCTCGGTCATTACACGCCGCTGTTCCTGGCGGCACGCCAGGGGCAGGCCAGCGTGATTCCGGTGCTGGTGGAAGCCGGCAGCGACGTCAACCAGACGACGGGCACCGGCACGACGCCGCTGATGGTGGCATCGCAGTCGGGCAGCCTGGCCACGGTGACGGCCCTGCTCGACAACGGAGCCGAGGTCAACACGGCCGAGAACGTTCGCGGTCTGACTGCGCTGATGTTTGCCGCGGCTGCCAACCGGGCCGACGCGGTCAAGCTGCTGGTTGCCCGCGGTGCAGAAGTGGACGCGGCCACGAAGGTGGTCGATCTCGCCGGGTTCACCCGGGGCAGCTTTGGTGGGGGCAACCCGCCCGTGCCTGGGGCGCAGCAGCAGCCGGCAAGACCCGCGGCGCCGCCGGCTCCGCAGGTGCCCGGCGTGACCCGTCAGTTCCAGCTGAACGAGCTGGTCGCCGGTCACGGTGGTTTCACCTCGCTGCTGTTTGCCGCACGTGATGGACACGCCGAGACGGTGGTGGCCCTGCTCGACGCAGGCGCCGAGATCAACAAGCCCGCTGGCAGCGACAAGAACACGCCGCTGCTGGCCGCCCTGGTCAATGGCCACTTCGATCTCGCGAAGATGCTGGTCGACCGTGGCGCCGACGTCAACACGACCGCCGAAAACGGTGTCGCCCCGCTCTACGCCGTGCTGAACGTGCAGTGGGCGCCCAAGGCGCTCTACCCGCAGCCGCAGGCGTATCGGCAGCAGTCCCTCTCCTACCTCGACATGATGCAGGTGCTGCTGGACAAGGGCGCCGACGTCAACGCCAGACTGAAGATGAAGGTCTGGTACTCGGGCTACAGCTTCGACCTGTCGGGCGTGGACGAAATCGGCGCGACGCCGTTCTGGCGTGCGGCGTACGCGAGCGACGTGGATGCGATGAAGCTGTTGGCGAAGTACGGCGCCGATCCGCACATCCCGACCATGAAGCCCGCCGGCCGTCCCCGCCTGGGCGATGGCGAACAGCGCGAAACGCGCGACATGACCGGCCTGCCGCCGATTCCGCTTGGCGGTCCCTCGGTCACGCCGCTCATGGCCGCATCCGGTGTGGGGTACGGCGAAGGATTTGCCGCCAATGCCCACCGGTTCGCGCCCGGTGGCATGCTGGCCGCCGTCAAGTATCTGGTGGAAGAACACGGCGCTGATGTGAACGCCGTGGACCACGACGGCCAGGCCGCGCTGCATCACGCGGCTGCCCGCGGCGATAACGAGATGATCAACTACCTCGTCTCGAAGGGTGCCAACGTCAAGGTGGTCGACCGCGAGGGTCGTACCACGGTCGACATGGCCAATGGCCCGGTACAGCGCATCCAGCCGTTCCCGGAGACCATCAAGCTGCTCGAGTCGCTGGGCGCGGTCAACAATCACAAGTGCGTCTCGTGCTGACGTTTTAGCCAGCGCGTCTCCCGTCATGGCCCCGGAGGGTGTCCCTCCGGGGCTTTTTTTGTGCCTGCGTGAAGTAAGGAGGCGGGCTCCGGCAGAGATGTGTTTTGTCACCGTCCGGATGCCGCAATCTGTCAGTCGTGCGCGTTATCTGCACGTCGTTGCCCGTGCCGGCCCGGTTGCGTCAACGCGTGACTCTTGGCCTCACTCTTGAAATACGGAACGTCGGATGGAAGGTGTGAGGACCAGGGAGGCCTCGCGCATGTCGTTTCGGACCGAGCGGGGCCTGACCCTCGTTGAACTGCTGATTGTCGTGGCCATCATTGGCATCATTGCCGCCGTGGCCGTCCCGTCGTTGCTGAGCGCCCGCCGTTCGGGCAACCAGGCTTCGGCCATTGCGTCGTTGCGTACCATCAACAGCTCGCAGCGGGCGTTTCAGATGACATGCGGCGGTGGCTACTACGCAACGCAGTTACTCCATCTGGCCGAGCCCCCGTCGACCGGTGGCCCGGCGTTCATCAGCCCCGACCTGGCAACCGGGGCCATCGTCGACAAGAGCGGGTACCGGATCCAGATACAGGCCGGCAGTGACGGTGGGCCGCCGACGGTCGAGGCCTGCAACGGCGTACCGGCGGGCGAATTGAGCAGCTCTTACTATGCGACGGCGAATCCGCTGGTGGTGGGTTTGACAGGCAGCCATTACTACTGGCTGGGCGTGGCTGGCACCATCTTCTTCGACACGTCGGCCATCGCCTCGACGCTCGGTCTCAACGCCGTTCCCGGCGGTTCACCCATCCAGTAGTCCCGGCATTGTCGTGCAGGGCGGTGCACCTGCGCGCGACCGGCGGTATCGTGTTGGAGACACGATGCCCGTTCGCGTGCCCCCTTCCCACCGCCCCGTCAGAGCCGGTGAACCGAACCTTGCACGGCTGCGATCGGATGCGGCGGTGCGGAGCCTGTTTCCGCCGGTGGCCCTCGAGAGTGCTCTGGCGCGTCTCGGCTTCGTCCAGGCGGATCCCATCCGGTCGCCCGCGAGGGCGCAGGACCTGACGCTGCGGCATCGGGTGTCGGGTTATCGCGCCGGCGACCTCGAACGGCGTTATCCCGATCTGGGTGTCGACGAGGACTTCTTCATCAACTACGGCTTCCTCCCGAGTGCCGTTGCCGGGCTGATGCATCCTCGTGGACGGCTGGGTGCCTGGCCGGCACCGGGTAAGCGCCGCGCCGATGCGGTGCTGGCGTTCGTGCGCGAGCGTGGCGAGGTGCATCCGCGTGATGTCGATGCACACTTCAGGCACGGGACGGTGACCAACTACTGGGGCGGCTCCTCGTCGGCAACGACGCACCTGCTGGATCACCTGCACTACCGCGGGCTGCTGCGTGTGACACGGCGGGAGAACGGCATCCGCGTGTACGCGCCGCGGCCGGCGCATCCTGCGGCAGCGTCGACTGCCGAGCGCCGTCAGCGGCTGGACGCGCTGATTGACGTTTTGATGGCGCAGTACGCACCAGTACCGGCGGCGACGCTCACGTGGTGGTGCCGGCGGCTCAGACTGGCGGTGCCACAGTGGCCCACGGAGGCGGGCACGGCGTTGGCGCGGAGCCGCCGCCGGCTGGCCCGGGCTCGCGTCGAGGGCGTGGACTGGTTCTGGCCGGAGGGCGAACCGCCCGCCGCGAGTGAGCCTGAAGAACGGGTGCGGCTGCTGGCGCCGTTCGATCCGGTGGTGTGGGATCGGACACGTTTCGAGCGGCTCTGGGGCTGGGCCTATCGTTTCGAGGCCTACACGCCGTTGCCGAAGCGCCGGTTCGGCTACTACGCGCTGCCGATGCTGTGGCGCGATCGGGTGATTGGCTGGGCGAACGTGACGGCTCGTGATGGTGTGATGGACGTCTCGACCGGCTTTGCCAGTGGCCGTGCGCCGAGGGACGCGGCATTTCGCCGCGCGTTCGACGCCGAGGTGGAGGCGCTGCGAACCTTTCTCGGTTGAGTCTGGTGGTTTCAGTTCCTCCGCACGAGGACCGCGGCCGTCGTGGTGTCGAGCAGTTGTGATATCAGCAGCCAGTCGGCTCGTTCACCGCGAAGCGGCTGCACTGTCTGTCCCGTGTAGAGGTGCTGCCATGCCGAACCGGCGGTGCCTTCCGGCAGCCGTACGCGTGTGTCGAGCCAGACCTCAGGGGACAAGCGCAGTCCTGTGTCCCCTGCGAGCAGGTGTGCCGACAGCCGTGGCGCAACCGTCACCGTGGTCTGTTCGTCAAGGGAGCGGGCGAAGGCGACGATGTGGCCGTGGAGAGGACCTTCGACGAGCAGGTTCTCATATCGGCCGGAAAGAAACAGGTCGCGAAAACGTTTGCGCGCGCGCAGCCCCGCGGCGGTGAAGAAGAGTTTGATGCGGCCGTCCGGCCACTGGTCGGTCCAGTCGCTGATACGCGCGGTCGTATCCGCATCGGGCCGTCCGGCGGCTGTTGCGTCGAGCACCGGTTCCATGTCATCGAGCCAGGCAGAGCGCTGCGCGTAGTCGACCGGCCGGCGATTGTCCGGATCGACGAGTGAGAGGTCCCACAGTTCTGTCCCCTGATAGGTGTCCGGTACTCCTGGCGCCGTGTGTTTCAGCACGAGTTGCGACAGGGAATTCACCGCACCTGCGCGGGCGACGCGGCGGGCGAAGGGGACGAACGAGGCGAGGAAGGGGACCGCACGTGAGCCGGCCAGCACGTCGTGGACGAACTGGCGCATGGCGTCTTCATAGGCCGTGTTCGGGTTGACCCAACTCGTGTGGTGTTTGGCCTCACGGATGGCTTTCAGCATGTACTCGCTCAGCCGCTCGAGTACGTCTGCCGGCGCCGTGAGGGGAAGCGGCGAGCCGGGGAGATCTGGCGGCCAGGCCGCCAGCAGTGCCTGATAGAAGTGATACTCGTCGTTCCGGTCGGGCGCGGGCACATGGTTGACCTTCGCCCGTACCGGGGCGTTCAGCCGCATCCAGGCCGTGACACCCTCGCGCCAGGGCCGCGGCCACTCCGACAGGACGTTGAGGCGGGCGCGTGCATCCTCACCACGTTTCGTGTCGTGCGTGGACGTCGCCAGCATCTCATGCGGCCAATAACGCTGCCGGTGGCGGTTGGCGGCGTGGAAACTGTCGACGCGGTGGCCGAAGCTGTCCGGGTGTCCACCCACCTCGTTGAGCGACAAGAGGAGGTTGAAGCGGTAGAACGCCGTGTCTTCCACGCCTTTGGCCTGCACGGGCGCCGTGTACTGCTGGAACTTGAGCGCGGCGTCCAGGCGCTCGTGATAGGGGAGTTCGAGCTCGGGGTGTCCCGGCGCCGCGGGTTCGGGCAGCAGGACCGTTTCGAGAAAGGCAAAGATGGACGGCTCGGTTGCCGGGTTGCGTTCGCGCGCGGTGGCAATGGCCGTGGCCACCGCGGTGCGATCGTCGGCCGACACGCCATCGGCTGTCACGTAGGTGCGATAGACAGGGAAACACGCCACCACCTCGCGCAGGGCGCGGCGGATGCCGCCGAGGGTGAAGTCGCGTGTCCGGCGATGACGTTCGGACAGGCGATTGACTGCCGCCGTCAGCACCTGCAGTTCGCTGGACATGGCCGTGCCGACAATGAGGCGCTTGCTCTCGTAGACGACCTCATCGAGTGAGACCGACTGGCCCGTCACGGCCGCGAGCGTCCGCAGCAGGCGGCGGCGATGGCGCTGGTCCACGAAGAGGCCGTTGACCTCGTTCAGGAAGTTGTAGCCGGTCGTACCCGAAACCGGCCAGTTGCCCGGCAGTGTCTCGTCTCCCGTGAGAATTTTTTCGACGACGATATAGAACGGCAAACCGCTGGTGCCGCACGCGGCCTGGACGGCGGCCTGAAGGCGGTGCAGATAGGCGCGTGGCGCGGCCAGTCCGTCGACATGGTCCAGGCGCAGACCGGTGATGAGTCCCCGGCCCGCCAGATCGAGAACGAGCTGATGAATGTGATCGAAGACACGATCGTCTTCGACACGGAGGCCGGCCAGGTCGTTGACGTCGAAGAACCGGCGGTAGTTGATTTCGTCGGCCGCCGCGCGCCAATACGCAAGACGGTACGGCTGCTGCTCGAGCAGTCCGTGCAGACCATCGAAGCTGTCGGGCACGCCAGCCTGTCCGTTGAACCCGCGCACGGCCGCGTCCACGTGCTGGCCGACGGCCGCCGACTCGGCCACGAGGCGCGCCAGGCGCTCGCGTGCCACCTCCTTTTCGCGATGGCCCTCGGCGCGGCGGTGTTCATCGCGGATGACATACGGCGGCAGGTTCCGCAGGGCGGTCAGGATGCTCAGGAACTCGCGGACGTGCTGGTTGTCTTCGCCGAGTTCGGCGGTCAGGCCGTCGACGGCGGTTTCGAGCACGACGGGCAGCGAGCGTGGTGTCACCGGAAGCCGATGGTCGTGGTAACAGAGCACGAGCGTGCCGCGGTCGAACGCCAGGTGCAGTTGCCCCTGCTCGAGTGCGTCGCCGTAATGCTCTCCGAGGATGGGGAGCAGCAGACGGTTCTTCAGCTCGGGTTTGACCGGATCCCAGTCGATGTCGAAGACACGCGCAAACGTCGATCCCGGACCGTTCTCCAGCACATCGCGCCACCACTCGTTCGTGCGGCTGTCGTTGCCCATGTGATTGGGCACGAAGTCGAGAATCAGTCCCAGCTCGCGTTGTGCCAGATCGCGCGCCAGCGCCTCGAACGCCTCGCGTCCGCCCAACTCGGGGTTGAGCGCATTGTGATTGGTGACGTCATACCCGTGCGTGCTGCCTGGCCGCGCCGCAAACGGCGGCGAGCAGTAACAGTCGGTGATGCCGAGCCGTTCCAGGTAAGGCACGAGCTGCCGCGCGGCGTCGAATGGAAAATCGCCGTGGAGCTGCAGGCGATAGGTGCTCAGTGGAACGTGGTGAGCCGTCACGGGTGGTGTGCCTCCACGAACGCGGTGACGTCGTGTACGAGAATGATGGCCGAAGGCCGCTGAAAGGTAATGGCGAGCCGTCCCGCCGACATGTCGAGTTCCGGTACGAGCCCCTCATCCACGAACGTGGCATCCTCCGTCGTCAGGACCACTTCCCACCGGGCATTACCAGTGCTCGGCGGCAGGTGCGGGCCGATATCGACGAGACCCGCATTGCGAAGGCGGACGGCCACCGCGATCGTTCGGTGTGGCGCGGTCCTGAGCAGCAGGATAGTGTCGTCGTCGACTGCGACCGCCGCAACCGGACCGTGGGCGGCTGCCTGCAGCGTGGCGTCGTTGGATCTCAGTGCCAGCAGCGCCGCATGCAGGCGCAGCGTGCCGGCGTGTATGCCATGCAGACGTTCGTCCCAGGGGAGGCGGGAGGCGCCAAACGTACCGACGGCCTGCGGATCGGGGATTCGATCGCGGATGGCGGGATCCATGAACGCGGCAAACTGCGCAAACTCCCGCCGGCGTCCGGCGGTCACGCGGCGTCCGAGCTCTTCGTGATGGTCGGTGAAATAGAGAAAAGGCGCCGAGGTGGCCCATTCCTGCCCCATGAAGAGCAGCGGCGTGTGCGGTGCCGTCAGCAGCAGTGCAACGGCTGCCCGATAAGCTGCCGGATCGACCTGCTGGTGCAGGCGTTCACCATGGGCACGATTGCCCACCTGGTCGTGGTTCTGGAGGCACACCACGAAGGCGCGTGGCGGCAGACCGGACGGATCGGTGCCGCGCGGGTGGTTGAGGTACGACGAATATTCGCCGGTGAAGAACCACCCTCGCGTGAGTGTGGCGGCAATGTCGCGGGTGCTGCCCGTGTAGTCGGCGTAGTAACCATCGCTGTCGCCGGCCAGCGCCCGTCGGAGCTGATGATGGAGATCGTCGGCCCAGACACCGTCCAGTCCCCAGCCGCCGGCGGACTCGGGCCGAATCATGATGGCCAGGTTGCGATGGTCCTCGGCCACCACCGCGCGAGGTGCGGTGTCGCCGGCCGCATGAACGCGCGCCGCCAGTTCCGCCACGAAATGGCGCGGGCTGCTGTCGTGCATGGCGTGCGTGGCGTCGAGCCTGAGCCCGTCGATGTGGTACTCGTGAATCCAGTGCAACGCGTTGTCGATGAGCAGTGCGCGCACGTCCTCGGCGTACGGGCCATCCAGATTGACGCTTTTCCCCCACGGACTGACATGACGATCCGTGAAGTAGTGCGGGCTGAACGAGAACAGGTAGGCGCCGTCGGGGCCGACGTGGTTGTAGACCACGTCGAGCCAGACGGCCAGGCCGTGCGCATGAGCGGCATCGACCAGCGCGCGCAAATCGTCTGGCGTGCCGTAGCACCGGGCCGGCGCCCACAGAGCCACGCCGTCATACCCCCAGTTGCGATGGCCGGGAAAGTCGGCCACCGGCATCAATTCGATGGCCGTGATGCCCAGTGCCTGAAGGTAGGGCAGGCGGTCGATGACGCCGCGGAATGTTCCCTCGGGCGTGAACGTGCCGGTATGCAACTCGTAGAACACCAGGCGTTCCGGCGGAACGCCTGCCCACGACGTGTCGGTCCAGGAGAATGCCGAGGGATCGATGACGGCTGAGGCACCGTGGACGCCATCGGGCTGGTGGCGTGACGCCGGATCCGGAAACGGGCCATTGCCATCCACGGCGTATCGATATCGGTCGCCGGCACCGACGCCTCCCACCAGCAGTTCGAAGTAGCCGTGCGATTGTGGATGCAGCCGGAACTGCTGCCCGTCGCAGGCCCCGGACTCGATGTGGACATCGACCCTGGAATGACCGGGCGCCCAGACGCGGAATCGCGTTGCCGTGCCCTCCACGGTGGCACCGACGGCCGAATGCCAGCGGCGATCACGCGTCATCGACGAACCTCACGATGGCTTCCCCGGGAATGGCCGCCCACGTGGGGCGGTTGTCGAGTTCGTAGGCCAATTCATACACGGCCTTCTCGAGGGTGAAGAAACGAAGCCAGAGCCTGCGGGAGTCCTCGTCTTCGGGAACGAGGCCGCTGCCGGCCATGCTCTCGAAGTAGGCCCGCAGGAATGCGTCATCCAGATGGATGATGGCTCGCAGGTGGTGAATGGCGTCCGGCCTGCGGCCTGCGGCAACGGCCAGCGCATATTCGAACGAACGGAGCATGCCGGCGACGTCTTTCAGGGCGTGGTGGCGCTGCCGCCGCTCTTCGAGCGGGCGGCCAGGCTCGCCTTCGAAATCGATCATCACGAACCCGCCGGAGGTGCGGAGCGTCTGTCCCAGATGGTAGTCGCCATGCACGCGGATGCCGACGGCTGGTGCGGCACTCGCCTCCTTGGGTAGTGCGATATTCGACGTGGCAATGGCGTCGAGCGCTTGCGTCAGCGGAGAGACGAGGCCGGGTGGCAAATCACAACCGGCCAGCCGACCTTGCAGCGCCGTGGCACTGCGAACGAGAGCGGCACGCAGGCCGTCGATGTCTGACGCGTCGAGTAATCGTGGAGCGAAGTCCGGATCTGTTGCGTCGGATGCCGAGGCGCGGTGAAAGCCGGCGGTGACCCGGCCGAGACCGGCCATGTCACCGGCCCACGCCGGCCAGGCCCCTGCATCATCGAGGCAGGCTTCCAGTTTCGAGACGACAAAACGCCAGCCGTCGCCCTGGTTGGGCACCCACTCCTGCACGAGCCCGAGCGTGCGGATGGTGCCGTGGGCATCCACGTGGTTGAATGCGCCGTGCGGCCGCGCGATGTCGGTGAACGTGGTGCGCGTGGAGAGGAATCGAAGGACCTCGGCCTCCGGGTTTTCGCCCGCCTGCAGCCGGCGGAACAGTTTGAGGACGAGTTCGCCGCCAACCCGTATCGACGTGTTGCTCTGCTCCGCGCCAATCGGCCTGGCCGCCTGCGTGAGCAACTGCGAGACTGCCTGGCCGTCCACGTCAACCGCCATCAAGCGGCCACCGGCGGCGGTGGCAATGGACGCGCCCGGCAGCAGTTGACGAAGACACGCGGATGGCGTGGCTGCCACGTCTGCCAATGAGACGAGCGGGGATACCACGGAACTGCCGTCAGCCGCCGCATCGATGCCCAGCCACAGCGAATAGTGGTGTGGCGCGGCGTCCGCGAAGGACACTTCGGCCAGAACCCAGGCCAGCGGCGTGTCGGGATCGAGCCCCAGCCAGGCTGCGTCCACCACGCGGACCGACGTCACGCCGTAGCCCTTGCCGCCGAACCAGCGCCGGGTGGGAAGCCAGTCGGCCAGCACGTCCTCGAGGGGGGCGGGCAGGTGCCATGCGCGTGTCAGCGTGTGCGCGTCGAGGGACATCGTGTCAGAGATGCGAGATGTCGTCTGGAGGCGGCGTGTCCCGGTGTTCGGGAAACTGCCGGTCCAGCAGACGCCGCGCCACGTCGCCACCCCCAATGCCGAAGGCAATGGCCAGGCCCAGCATCACGGCACCAAACGAAATGGCAAACGCCGTCAGGACAATGGTACGGGCCACGGCAATCTGGTCGAGTGCCATGGCGCCGGTCAGAATCAGCAGCAGCGCGCGCACGGCGCCGGCCAGCAGGCGTGGCGACGGCACGTTGGCATTGACGGCGGCCAGCAGCGTGGCACGCCACAGGAAGTTCGCGGTGAGCAATCCGACGACGACAATGCCGAGCGCCACCAGGAGGCGTGGTATGAACAGCACGAACGACGCCACCACGCCTTCGAGTGCCGTGAAGCCCAGCACGTCCACGCCGGACAGCAGGAACCCGAGCCACACCAGCCAGAAGACCACCGTGCTCACCAGCACCTCCGGTGCCGGAAGGTCGGTGGTCTTCAGCATGGGCGTGATGCCGGCGCGATCGCAGAACGCGTTGAAGCGCACCTGCGCGAGCAGCCAGCGGACGACGGCCCGCAGGACGGCCGCGATGAGCCAGCCGACCAGCACGATGGCGATGGTGG
>CAZZGM010000077.1:0-6669 GCA_964653955.1 uncultured Bifidobacteriaceae bacterium
CGACACGTGGTGGCAGACCGAAACGGGATCCATTCTCATCTCGCCGCTGCCGGGGCTCACGCAGACGAAGCCGGGATCGGCCACGCGGCCGTTTCCCGGCATCAGTGCGCGCGTGCTCGATGCGCGTGGCGAACCCGTCGAAGTGGGCGGCGGCTTCCTGGCGCTCACGCGTCCGTGGCCATCCATGCTCCGCGGCATCTACGGTGACCAGGATCGTTATGTACAGCAGTACTGGAGCCGCTGGACGAACGACATCTACTTTGCCGGCGACGGCGCCAAGCTGGATGACGATGGGTATTTCTGGCTGCTGGGGCGTGTGGACGATGTGCTGAACGTGGCGGGTCACCGGATTGGCACGATGGAAGTGGAGAGCGCGCTGGTGGATCATCCCAGCGTGGCCGAAGCGGCGGTGGTGGGGCGTCCGCATCAGATCAAGGGGCAGGCGCTGTGCGCGTTCGTCACGGTGAAGGAGGGCGTCGGCCCGTCCGAGAGCCTGTCAGACGAGCTGCGCGGCCACGTGGCGCACAAGATTGGCGCCATCGCCCGGCCGGACGACATCATCTTCGCGGCCGACCTGCCGAAGACGCGGTCCGGCAAGATCATGCGCCGTCTGCTCAGGGACATTGCCGAAGGCAAGACGCTGGGTGATACGACGACGCTGGCGGACCCCGCCGTGGTCGCGCGCCTGCGTGAGCAGTATCAGGACGAAGGATAGACGGAACCGGGTGCGCTCAGGCCGGAACGGAACCATTCCGTCTGTTTCCCCGTCGATTACACTGATTCCCAATGCCGCTAATCGAGACGCGCGACCTGTGGAGAAGCTACGTGATGGGCGACGAGGAGATCCACGCCCTGCGTGGCGTCTCCATTGCCATCGAGCGTGGCGAGTACGTGGCCATCATGGGGCCGTCCGGTTCCGGCAAGTCCACGCTCATGAACCTCATCGGCTGCCTCGACACGCCGTCGAAGGGCACCTACCTCCTGAACGGCAAGGAGGTGAGCCTGATGAACGACAACGAGCTGGCGCGCATCAGGAACGAAGAAATCGGGTTCGTGTTCCAGACGTTCAACCTGCTGCCTCGCGCGTCGGCCCTGCACAACGTGGAACTGCCGCTGGTGTATGCGGGGATCTCGAAGCAGGAACGGCTCGAGCGGGCCAGGTCGGCGCTCGATCGCGTGGAGCTGACGCACCGCATGAATCACCGCCCCAATGAGCTGTCGGGCGGCCAGCGCCAGCGTGTCGCCATCGCGCGTGCGCTCGTGAACAACCCGTCCATCCTGCTGGCCGACGAGCCCACCGGCAATCTCGACTCGAAAACCGGTGTGGAAATCATGGCCCTCTTCGCGCGCCTGCATGCGGCCGGGAACACCATCATCGTGGTGACCCACGAGGCCGACATTGCCGCCTACGCGCATCGCGTCGTGTCGATCCGCGACGGCCAGGTGGAAAAGGACTACACGCAGACACCGCATGACGCCGCACAGGCGCACGCGGCCCACGCCTCGGCACTGGACTCGCCCGCCGTGGTCGAGAGCTGACACCGGCGCGTTCCGCTGGCCCCTCTCGCTCGCGCGTGGTTGTCCTCTGATTCGCTGATGGCGCACCCAGCGCCCCAGGCCTGCGGACCCTTTTGCGGCTCAGCGGCCCGGCGGGAGAATACGCGCGGTTGTTTCGAAGCGGCGGTAGTTCCGATACGTGGCGCGGCCGCGCCCCTCTGGGCGGAACCATTCCTCCATGCGGACAGGAACGAGCATGTCGACGGCTGCGTCGTGCGCGAACACGATGCGAACGCGGGTGACGTAGGCGGAGTCGCCAGGCTGGAACGCGTCCACGGTGGCTTCGAGCAGTGCCGCCGACTCGCGATCGATCCAGGCGTCAACCTCGGTTCGCGCGTAGCCGCTTCGGGTCCTGACCAGGGCGCCGGGGGCCGACTCGCGGAACAGCAGCCGGACTGCCGGGCGCCGGTTCCGGCGGCCTTCACCCCGCCACTCGACCTCGAAGTGCCGCGCGTGGCGCGCGTGCAGCAGATCCATCGGCAGCGTCGGCACGTTGACCGTGCGATCGCGTCCGAGGTTATAGGACGCGCTCTCGTCGACCATGGCGCGGGCAATCGCGACGGCATCGACACCGCTTTGCTTCAGCAGGTTGAGCAGCTGCTGGCGGCCCGCTCCTACCGCCTTGCCGTCGACGGTGTTCACCGCACGGTGTGCGAGCCAGTTGAGATCGCCCGGCAGCCGCAGGAACGCCACATCGGACACCAGCTGCCGATGGGCAGGGGCAGGGCGGACGAACATTGACTGTCTCATGTCCTCTTCGGCAACGACCGCGCCGATCTGCTGTTCGTAGGCCCCGAGATAGTCGCGCAGCCGGGCCGCCATTTCCCGTGCGGTGTTCTCCTGGCCCGCTGGAGATGTCACCAGCAGGGCCAGCAACCCGACGACACACGCCAGACGTCCAAACATTCGCGCCTCCCGCCTTCGCTCGCGCGAAACGGTCGTGAGCTACGGCGCGGCAAGCCTATTACTGCCGCACACGCCGCGCGTCCGGATCCGCGACCGGTATCGCCGACAACAGAGTCCGCGTGTACGCGTGTTGCGGATCGTTGAAGATGGCATCGGTCGGTCCCATCTCCACGATTCTGCCACCGTACATCACCGCCACGCGCGTGGCGATGTGCCGGACCAGGCGCAGGTCGTGCGTAATGAACAGGTAGGTCAGGCCGCGCGCCTGCTGCAGGTCCATGAGCAGGTTGACCACCTGCGCCTGAACCGACAGGTCCAGCGACGACACCGGCTCGTCGGCAATGATGAACGATGGTTCGAGCGCGAGCGCACGCGCCAGACCGAGGCGTTGCCGCTGGCCACCGCTGAACTCGTGCGGGTAACGATCGAGATGCGCCGGGTCGAGGCCGACGGACCTGAACAGTTCGGCAACGCGCTCCCGCCGTTCCGCCTTCGTCCCGATGCGGTGAATGATCAGCGGCTCCTCGACAATGGCGCCAACCCGCATGCGTGGGTTGAGCGACGAGAACGGATCCTGAAAGACCATCTGCATGTGGCGGCGCGCCGCCCGCATCTGCGAAGCCGAGAAGCCGCGCACATCCTCACCGCGGAAATGGATGTCGCCGGAGGTCGGCTCTACGAGCCGCAGCAGGCATCGCCCCGTCGTGCTCTTGCCGCTTCCCGACTCGCCAACCAGCGCCAGCGTCTCCCCCTCTTCAATCACGAAACTCACATCGTCCACGGCACGCACAACCGACGGACGCTGGAAGAGACCGCCGCCGCGCGTGAAATGTTTGACGAGGTGATGCACTTCGACGAGAGGCATGGGGGAGGTCTTATCGAAGCGTTGCGCCCGAGCTGGCGCCGTGAGCGTACAGGACACAGCGGACACTGTGGCCGGGTTCGACGGCAATGGCCTCGGGCGGTGCGGTGTCGCAGACGGCGGTGTGGTGCGGGCACCGCGGACCAAACGCGCAACCGCGGGGCAGGGCGGCGAGATCGGGGACGACGCCCTCGATGGTTTTCAGACGCTCGCCAGTGGCGCCGCTCGGGATCGACGCCAGCAGGCCCTGCGTGTAGGGGTGGGCCGGCGACCGGAGGATCGTCCGAACGGAACCGTGTTCGACGATCCGTCCCGCGTACATCACCGCCACGCGATCGGCCATTTCGGCAATGACACCGAGGTCGTGGCTGATGAGCAGCAGGCTGCTGCCGAACTCGCGCGTCGTGTCACGCAGCAGGTCGAGCACTTGTGCCTGCACGGTGACGTCGAGCGCGGTTGTCGGTTCGTCCGCAATGAGCAGGGGCGGGCGGCAGGCCAGCGCAATGGCCAGCATCACGCGCTGCTGCATGCCGCCGGACAACTGATGCGGGTAGTCGTCCACGCGGTGTTCTGCCTCGCGCAGGTGGACGGCGCGCAGCAGATCGACGGCGCGCGCGCGGGCTTCGCGGCGGCCAGCCAGCCCATGTGCCACGAGGGCTTCGGCAATGTGGTCGCCGACGCGCATCAGCGGGTTGAGTGCGGCCATTGGCTCCTGGAACACGAAGCCAATGCCGGCGCCGCGCACGTGGCGCATCTCTTCGTCCGAAAGCGCCAGCAGGTCACGGCCCTGGAACAGCACGCGGCCGGAGGTAATCCGTCCGGGTGGCGGCACTAGACGAATGAGCGAAAACGCGGTGATGGACTTGCCGCTGCCCGATTCGCCGACGAGCCCCAGCGTTTCTCCCCGGCGAATCTCGAACGACACATCGTCCACGGCGGTGAGTGGGACCGGGCGGCCGGGGAAGCTCGTGGTGAGCTCTTCCACCGTCAGCAGAACCTCAGACATCCGCCTCCGGTGCGCGCATGGCGGCAATTGTAGCCGGAGCGTCCGCGCGGCCTTTCCCCGGGCGGCAACGGTTCAGCTTGTGGCTAGATCTGTTGTTTGACCTAGAATGCTCAGTTCAAGAAATGAACACAACTTATTGTGCGTTCTGCCTTGACACCTACTACTCAGCTTCCTAGAATGACACCGATTTCCCCAAGCGACGTCCCGCCCACATGACGACATTTCGCCGACTCCAGCCAGCCGCCCGGTGGGCCGCTGTCGGCACCGGGCTCCGGAATCCAGCCGGGGGACCCTGGGTGAGGAGGGGGCCAATTCATGGATGACGTGGTGAACCGCTTTGCGCGCGAGCTGGCTGATGCCATTGCCGCGGCGGTAGCAAACAGTTCCGAAGTGGAAGCCTGCCGCGAGCGTGCCCGGAGCGCCGGCTACGAGATGAAAGTGAACCTCGAGGCCGTGGTGGGTTTCGTCAACCGGTCGCACGTACCGGAACAGGCGCCCGTACCGGCCCGGGTGGGGGCGGTGGCTCGTGTGCACGCGCCGCGCAAGCCCTACGAGATGACCGTCAACGACCGGCGTTTTCTCCGCTCGCTGCGGATTGCCGCCGAAGACGCACGCGTCGAAGAAACGAACTGATCGCCTCCCCGGACGCCGGTGTCGCCGCTTGCGGACGGCATCAGCGATTTTTTTGATCCCGGGAGCTCCCCTGGGTCGACGAGCCCACGGCGCTGCATCGGTCGAACGACGCTCATTTCAGCTGACGGCTGATTGGGTCTGCGCCACACAAGGAGGGGCCCAAGCGCCCGCTCCGCACGACCGGGTCTGAAGCCGGGTGCCGATCGATGAGGGGCACGGCCTCACGTGACCGCGCCCCTGCGGTTTTTCAGGCCTGGCTGGCTCCCTGCTTTGCCACGGCTTCCGCGGCGGCTCGCGCCGCGTCCTGATCTCCCAGGTAGTAGTTCCGTATCGGCTTCAGCTCCGCGTCCAGTTCGTACACCAGCGGGATGCCCGTCGGGATGTTCAGTTCGACGATGTCGTGGTCGGAGATGTGGTCGAGATACTTGACCAGGGCGCGCAGTGAGTTGCCGTGCGCGACAATCAGCACACGATCGCCGGCGGCCACAGCCGGAGCAATCCGTTCGTGCCAATAAGGCAGGAAACGTGCGACGGTGTCCTTCAGCGACTCGGTCAACGGCAGATCGGCCGCGGCCACATCGTGGTAGCGCCGGTCATGTGACGGGTGCCGGTCGTCGTCTGCCGTGAGCGGCGGCGGCGGGATGTCGTAGGCACGCCGCCAGATCTTCACCTGCGCGTCACCATGTTCGGCGGCCGTTTCGGCCTTGTTCAGGCCCTGCAATGCGCCGTAGTGCCGTTCGTTGAGGCGCCAGTGACGCTCGGTGGGTATCCAGAGTTCGCCGAGTTCGTCGAGGGTCATCCAGCACGTGCGGATGGCACGGGTGAGCACGCTGGTAAAGGCGCGGTCGAACGAAAACCCTTCCGCCTTCAGCAGCCGCCCGGCGGCAGCGGCTTCCTGGCGGCCCTTGTCGCTCAGGTCGACGTCGGTCCAGCCCGTAAAGCGATTTTCCCGGTTCCAGGTGGATTCGCCGTGACGAAGCAGTACGAGTTTGTGCATGACGGTCCTTGGAGGAAGCGCCCGTCAGCGGAAGGTTTCGCCGCCGGGCGCGTGTCCTGGGTTAGGCCAGCTGCTTCAGGGCCGAGCGTCCGGCGTAGGTCGCGGCGCTGCCGAGTTCTTCTTCGATGCGCAGCAGCTGGTTGTACTTGGCAACGCGATCGCTGCGTGATGCCGAACCGGTCTTGATCTGGCCGGCAGCCGTGCCCACGGCCAGGTCGGCAATCGTCGTGTCCTCGGTTTCACCCGAGCGGTGCGAAATCACGCTGCGGTAACCGGCGGCGCTGGCCATGGCAATGGCATCGAGTGTTTCGGTGACGGTGCCAATCTGGTTCAGTTTCACCAGCAGGGCGTTGCCCACGCCTTCATCGATGCCCCGCTTCAGGATCGACGGATTCGTCACGAACACGTCGTCTCCGACGAGTTGCACCTTGTCGCCGATGGCCCTGGTCAGCAGGGCCCAGCCGCGCCAGTCCTGTTCGGCGCAGCCGTCTTCGATGGAGATGATCGGGTACTGCCGCACCCAGTCGGTGTAGAGCGCCACCATGCCTTCCGAGTCGCGTCCCTGCTCGCCCGACTTGTGGAACGCATACTGGCCGTTGCCCTGCCAGAACTCACTCGATGCCACGTCGAGGGCAATGAACACGTTCTCGCCGGCCTTCGCACCCGCCTTGCCGATGGCTTCGAGCACCACCTCGACGGCCTCGCGGT
>CAZZGM010000077.1:6679-10690 GCA_964653955.1 uncultured Bifidobacteriaceae bacterium
TTGGACTTCAGGTTGGGGGCAAAGCCGCCTTCATCGCCGACGCCGGTGGACAGGCCGCGGCTCTTGAGGATCGAGCGGAGCGCGTGGAAAATTTCGGCGCCGGCACGCAGGGCTTCGCGGAACGACGGGAAGCCGACCGGCATCACCATGAACTCCTGGAAGTCCACGTTGGAGTCGGCGTGTGCACCGCCATTCAGGATGTTCATCATCGGTACGGGCAGGACGTAGCCGTTCGACTGGCCGGCAATCTCGGCCACGTGGACGTACAGCGGCTGCTTCCGGGCATCGGCGCCGGCTTTCAGCGCCGCCATCGACACGCCCAGCAGGGCATTGGCGCCCAGGCGGCTCTTGGTAGGCGTGCCATCGAGGGCGATCAGCGCCTCGTCGAGCGCGCGCAGCGTCTCGAAGGACTGTCCGACAACGGCGCGGGCAATTTCGTCGTTCACGTGAGAGACGGCAGTCGTGACACCCTTGCCGAGAAAGCGGCTCTTGTCGCCGTCGCGCAGCTCCAGGGCTTCACGTTCGCCGGTGGACGCGCCGGAGGGAACGGCCGCCCGTCCCCGGGCACCGCCCTCGAGCGTCACGTCCACTTCGACGGTGGGGTTGCCGCGTGAGTCCAGCACCTCCCGTCCATGTACCGATGTAATGGTCACGTTGAGGATCTCCAGGTATGAGTTCGTTACTGCTGGCCTCTGCGGTCGGCTTCCGCCTCGAGCCGCAGGGCCTCATCATCAATGGGACCAATCAGCGGCTCTTCGCCCGGTGCCACCACCACGACGCCGCCTTCGCTGACGGTGTGCCGCCGACGATCCTCTTCCGGATCGTAGCCAATCTGCGCCCCACGCGGGATGTGCACGTCGCGATCGATGATGGCCCGCCGCAGGCGTGCGTGCCGTCCGACGCGCACGCCGGGCATGAGGATGGACGATTCGATATGGCAGAAGCTGTGGACGCGGACGTTCGGGCAGAGGATGCTGCCGCGGATGTGACTGCCCGACACGATGCACCCCTGTGAAATCAGCGAGTCCTGCGCTTCGCCACGCCGCCAGTCTTCGGCAAACACGAATTTGGCGGGCGGCGCCTGCGGCATGTAGGTGCGCAGCGGCCACTCGGGATCGTACATGTTGAACTCGGGGTTCACCTGACAGAGGTCCATGTTGGCGTCGAAGTAGGCATCCAGGGTGCCGATGTCGCGCCAGTACTTCGCAGCCTTCTTGTTCTCGTCATAGAACGCGTAGGCGTACATCCGCCCGTCGGGAATGAGCGACGGGATGATGTTCCGGCCGAAGTCGTGGCGGCTGCCCGGGGTCGCCGCGTCGGTTTCCAGGGCACGGGTGAGCACATCGGCGTTGAACACGTAGATGCCCATCGAGGCCAGTGCCAGGTGGGGATGGCCGGGCATGGCCGGCGGATCGGCCGGCTTCTCCGAAAATCCGGTGACGCGGTCCTCCTCGTCCACCGCGACAATGCCGAATCGCCGGCCATCGGCAATGGGCACCTCGATGGCTGCCAGAGTCACCGCGGCGTCCTTCTGCTGATGGAACCGCAGCATCTTCTGGTAGTCCATCTTGTAGACGTGGTCGCCCGCCAGGACGACGACATACCGCGGTTCCTCGCGGAGGATTGAATAGAGGTTCTGATACACGGCGTCGGCCGTGCCTTGGTACCACTGTTCTCCGACGCGTTTCTGCGGCGGCAGAATCTCGATGAACTCGCCGAGTTCTTCCGACACGATGCTCCAGCCCTGGCGGACATGCCGGGTGAGCGACAGCGACTTGTACTGCGTGGCAATGAAAATCCGGCGCAGGCCGGCGTTGATGCAGTTGCTGAGGACGAAGTCGATGATGCGGTAGGGACCGCCGAAATACACGGCCGGCTTGGCCCGTTCCCGGGTCAGGGGCGCCAGACGTTCACCCACGCCGCCGGCCAGCACGATGACAAGTACATCGTCGGGCTTCATGCCCGAGGATTATCGGTGATTCGGGACCGGTTTTGAAACGGATGGGCTGGTGGGCCGGGGACGCCGGCCCGGCGGTACACTGACGTGTTTGACACCACCGAAGGTGGCTCCTATCATGAGCAATTCAGAGTTCATTCGGAAGTCCAGATCCGTCCAGGAGAAATCGATGATTGCTATTCGTCGTGTTGTCGCACTCGCCGTGGTGGTGGCCTTTTCGAGCACCTTCGCGCTGGCGCAGTCGGCCAAGCCCGATACCAGGAAGCGCAGCAGGCAGGAGCAGCGGGAAATCGAGGAAATCGTGAAGCTCGTGGACGGCGTCATGGCCGGCCAGGCTGCGCCCAGCGACATCGGGATGGAAATCACGCCCTATTTCCTGAAGTCGCAGGAGAACCGCACGTTCGTGCCGTTCATCATGGACGTGACGGGAGCCCCGGCGGCCGACCTGACGATGTACATCCGGGTGGTCGACCCGACGGCCGAAGCGCCGGACCCGAAGAACCGCCGTGCCAAGGTCGAGTACCCGTGGGACGACATCCACTTCTTGACGACCGCCCAGGTGGCCAACGGGAAGCTGCAGCGCGTGTTCATGGCGGCGCCGGGCACCTACGACGTGTACATGGCCATGCGGGAGCGCCTGCCGGAAAAGGCACCGAAGGATCAGGTGGCCAAGGTTGGCGTGGTCAAGCAGTCCATCGTCGTGCCGGACTTCCACAACGGCGAGATGAGCACGAGCTCGGTGCTGGTGACCGACAAGGTCAACATGCTGGACGCGCCCATCTCGGGCGACGAGGCGCGTGAGCGGCCGTTCGTGTTCGGCGCGCAGGAACTGGTGCCGGCCCCCGACATGGACTTCGCCAAGAGCGAGGAGCTGTCGATTTTCTTCCAGGTGTACAACCCGGGTCTCGACGATGCCGGCAAGCCCAATCTGGTGATGGAATACGAGTTCCACCGCAAGGAGGGCGACGGCGAGAAGTTCTTCAACCGGACGAACCCGCAGAACATCAACGCCTCGAACCTGCCGCCGCAGTTCGACCCGGCGCAGTTCCCGGTTCCGGGGGGCATCACGGTGCCGCTGGCCAGCTTTGGCGAGGGCGAATACCGCCTGGCCATCAAGGTGGTCGACAAGGTATCCGGCAAGACCATTGCGCACGACGTGAATTTCGCAGTGAAAGCGTCGTAGACTATCTCGAGTTCTGGACCGCCTCCGAACAGCGCCCCGGAGGCGGTCCACGTTCGCTCCCTTCGCATGGGCATTCCCGGTCGTCTGACGATTCCGGCGTTGACGGCCTGCCTCCTGGCAGCTGGTTGGGATTCCGCCCTCGCACAGTCTCCCGTCCTCCAACCTGAACGCGTAACCGAGCTGGCGGCCGCCACCGCCGGTCAAATCGTCGGTACCGTGGTCGACGAATCCGGCAAGCCGCTCGACGGGGTGGTCGTGTCGGCACTGGGCGCGACGACGGCATTTGCGGTGTCCGATTCGGCGGGGCAGTTTTCCCTGCGTCAGCTTCCGCCTGGGCCATATCTCGTGCGCGCGCACCGGCAGGGCTTTCTGGGCGTGCGCGGCACCATCATCCAGGTGCGTCCATCCGCCAGAACAGCGTCTGCCTTCACCCTGCACAGGGAAGGCGCGCCTGGCACGCTGCGGCTCGCCGATGCCGGCTTCGGGACGACAGCCGCGGCGGGCACCGTGGATACGTCCGAGCAGGAGGATGGTCGCAGCGAAAGCGGCCTGGCCTGGCGCCTCCGGCACCTGAAGCGCAGCATCCTGCGCGATACCACGGCGACCGGCGGCCTGATGATGCCGGACCAGTTTTCCTTTACGGATCCGTTCGAGTTCCTCGGCCGGGCGGTCGGACAGTCGGCGCGCGCGGCCGGTGCGTTGTTGTCCGACATCTCGCTCGATGGGCAGGTCGACCTGCTCACCATCGGTGCGTTCGACAACGCCGCCGATCTGCTGCAGACCGACGGGACCCGCAGCGTGGCGTTTTTTTCGGTGGGCTCCAACGTGGGCGACCACGGCGCGTGGAACGTGAAGGCCGCCATGAACCAGG
>CAZZGM010000078.1:0-10596 GCA_964653955.1 uncultured Bifidobacteriaceae bacterium
GCGGATTCCGCGGCGGCAAGTTCCGTGCTGTAGACGGTGGCCAGCACTTGACCGCGTCTCACGGGCTGCCCTTCGATGACGTGCAGTTCGACAATGCGCCCGGTGACGGGCGCGCTGATGCGTGCCAGGCGTGTGCCGTCGGCTTCGACGCGGCCGACGACGTGAATGGGTGAGGCGAGCGCACGGCGTTCGGGGCGGCCCACCTTGATGCGGCGCTGCAGGTCGGGCGTGATTTCGATGGCCATCGGATCGCGTGCCGGCGCCGCCTCGCGGACGGGCTCGGATGCGCCGCAGCCGGCGGCCACGGTGGCGGCCAGCACGAGCAGGCAGGAACGAAGGGAATTGAGGCGCACACGTACGGTGGTCACGGTTGGGATCCTTCCAGATCGAAAACACGCAGCTGATCGAGCTCCACCAGTGCCTGCTGACGGTCGAACTGTGCGTTCAGGTGATCGAGGCGCGCGGCGCGGAGAACACGCTGGGCGTCGAGCAGTTCCAGGATGCCGCGCTCGCCCAGGCGGAACGCGGTTTCGGCGGCCTGCACGGCGGCCGTGGCCTGCGGCACGGTGGCGGTTTCGGCAATGCGCACCTGCTCGGTGGCAATCTCGTAGAGGTTGTAGGCGCGTTCGAGCGCAGCCAGCAGCGTGACGCGCTGCTGCTGCACCGATGCTTCCGCCTGGCGGCGTGCCGCGTCGGCTTCGGCAATGGCACCGGCCCGGCGGTCCCAGATGGGCACCACCAGGCTCACGCCGTAGCGGTACTGCGCCACTTCGGGTTGGTGGAGCCAGTCGGCCCACAGTCCCGGCTGCGGCAGACGCAGCGCGCGTTCATGGCTGGCCAGTTCTTCTGACGCGCGTTCCGCGGCTTCGGCGGCGGCAATGGCCGGATGCCGCGCGATGAGCTGCTGGCGCAGGATTTCGAGTGGCGGCAGTTCCGGCGGTTCGGACAAGTCGCCGGTTGGCTCCATGGCTTCGAGAGGCGTGCCGACGGCGGCGTGCAGGGCCGATGCGGCAGCCGAGAGACGCAGCTCGGCGGCGCGCAGCGCAATGGTGGCGCTGGCCGTTTCCGCGTCCGCGCGGATGAGTTCGAGTTGAGCGGCTTCGCCCACGTTCACCTGCACGGCAATGCGGCGGCGCAGGTCGTCCAGCAGATCCACGTTGGCCTGTGCCACGGCAATTTCGCGGCGGCGGCGCAACACTTCGTAGAACGCCTGCTTCACGGCCCCGTGGACGGCCAGCCTGATGTCCGCGTGCGCGTACTGGCTGCCCTGCACGTATTCCTGCGCGGCGCGAATGCGCGTGCGGCGGACCGATGGCAGCTCGAGCGGCTGGGCAATGGCCACGCCGTGGAGCGCGCCGCCAATACCGGTGCCCAGCGAGACGCCACGCTCCTGCTGGAACCCGTAGGCCCCGGCGGTAATGGTGGGGTTCTGGTACGCGCGCGCCTGCGTGACGCGGGCTTCGGCGCCGTCCACCGCCGCCTGCGCGCCGGTCAAGGCGGGGTTGTGGCGATCGGCCAGCTCGAGTGCCTGCTCCAGCGTCAGTGCCGGTCGGGGAGGAGGCGATGGAGTTTGCGCGGCCGCTGCGCCGCTGACAATCACAAGAAAAAAGAGCCCCGCGCCTGCAGGGCTCACGATCCGCACCCACGTCATGGCGGATACCTTCTGCAACCCCGTTGCCGGTCCGGGATGCCGGGTGTCTCCCCGTAATTCGCTTGCGGAGCGTGCACCAGTTGTCCCATATCGTTCACCGGCGTTCGGAGTGCCGCTCCATATGGGACAGGCCGGGCAGCGTTCGCTGCCCACGTACAATGGCCATGGTCGGGCACGCGACTTGCCGGGCAAGAGCGGTTGGACCGGACGTCCAGTGACATGCGCGAATCGCGTTCTCAGCAGTTGGCGGTGGTGGCGGCCATCCTCGTGATGGCGGCCAGCCACTGGGTGGTGCCGCGTGCCGACAAGCAGCTGCACAATCTGCTCTACAACCTCGACTTCGTGCCGATCCTGGTCAGCGCCATGCTGTTCGGCTGGCGCGGCGCGGTGCTGGCGTCGGTGCTGACGCTGGCGGCCGAGTTTCCGAGTCTGCGGTACGTGTGGCCGGTGGATCCGGCATATCGCGTGGATCAGATGGGCGAAACGCTCGCCTCCGGCATGGCCGGGGTCGTCGTCGGACTCCTTGCCGACCACGGCCGACGGCAGCGCGCCGAGCTGGCCGAGATGACCGACCGGCTGGAGCATGTGAATCAGGAACTGCACGCCAACCTCGACCGTCTGGCCAAGGCCGAGCGTATGTATGCGGTGGCGCAACTGTCGTCGAGCCTCGCGCATGAAATCCGCAATCCGCTGGAGAGCATTTCCGGCGCGGCCGGCATCCTGCGGCGCGGGCATGCACGGCCGGACGACCTGCGCGAGTGTCTGGACATCATTGAAATCGAATCGCAGCGGCTCAACGCCCTGCTGACGCAGTTCCTCACGTTCGCAAGCCCACGTGCGCTGCGCGTGCAGCCGACGGATCTGCTGTCGCTGGTGGATTCCACCGTGGCGCTGGCGCGTCACGCCGGTGATGCGGCGGACATCGAATTCCATACGGAGGTGTCCGAACCGCTGCCGGAAGTGGCGTGCGACTCGGAACAGGTGAAGCAGGTGCTGCTCAACGTGCTGATGAACGCCGCGCAGGCGACGCGGCGCGGACGTGTGACCCTTCACGTCTCGGTGGCTGGAGACGAAGCGCGGGTGCGTGTGGAGGACGAAGGACCGGGCTTGTCGTCCGATGCCGCGGATCGGATGTTCGAACCGTTTTATACGACCAAGGCCAACGGCACCGGGCTGGGCCTGGCCATTGCACGCAAGATCATCGACCAGCACGGCGGCCGCATCACGGCGCAGAACCGCGCGCGCGGCGGCCTGGCGGTGGCCATCCACCTGCCCGTGTTGCAGGAGCCGGCATGAACACCAACCTCATCGTGGTCGTCGACGACGACCTGAGCGTGCGGCGCGTGATGCGCATGCAGCTGCAGGAAGCCGGCTACGAGGTGGCACTGGCCGCTGACGGCAACGAAGCGCGCCGCATCATCGACGAACGCCGGCCGAAGCTGGTCATTACCGATCTGCGCATGCCCTGCGCCGGCGGCCTGGATCTGCTGGAGCACATCCGCCGCGGGCCGCACCAGACGACGGTAATTATCATCACGGCGTTTGCGTCCGTGGACACGGCGGTGGCGGCCATGAAGGCGGGTGCCTACGACTACATCTCGAAGCCTATCGACTACGAGGCGCTGGTGCGCGCCGTGGACCGCGCGATGGAGCGCCAGAACCTGCTGGAGGAAGTCCGCAACCTGCGCGTGGCCCTCGACAGCAAGTACGGCTTCGAGAGCATTGTCGGACGGTCGAAGCCGCTGCTGCGCGTGCTGGAAATGGCGTCGAGGATTGCGCGCCACGATTCCACCGTGCTCATCCACGGCGAAACGGGCACGGGCAAGGAGCTGATTGCGCGGGCCATCCATCACAACAGCCGGCGTCGGTCGCAGCAGTTCGTCACCATCAACTGCGGCACCATTCCGAAGGAACTGCTGGAGGCCGAGCTGTTCGGCTACACGCGCGGCGCCTTCAGCGGTGCGCACGCCGACAAACCGGGGCGTATCGAGATTGCCGACGGCGGCACGCTGTTCCTCGACGAGATTGGCGAACTGCCGCTCGAGATGCAGGTGAAGCTGCTGCGTCTGCTGCAGCAGGGTGAGGTGGACAAGGTCGGGTCGCCAACGCCGCGCACCGTCGACGTGCGTGTGATTGCGGCAACCAACCGCAACCTCCAGAACATGGTGGAGGACGGCACCTTCCGTCAGGGTCTGTACTACCGCCTGGCAGTGGTACCGATCGAACTGCCGCCGCTGCGCGAGCGCCGCGAGGACCTGCCGGAGCTGGTGCGGCACCTGTTCGAGAAGCACAAGGCGCGGCTGGAGCGGCCGGAACTGCGGATGCCGCCGGCGGTGCTGATGAGCCTCACCAATCACCGCTGGCCGGGTAACGTCCGCGAGCTGGAAAACGTCATCGAGCGCATCATCGTCCTTGCCCCTGGCGACGAGGTGCTGGAGTCGGACCTGCCGGATGAAATCCGCGCGTCACCGCCGGCGCGTGATGCCTTCCTGCTGCAGCTGCCGGAAAACGGCATCAGTCTGGAGGCGGTGGAACGCGAGCTGCTGGTCCGCGCGCTGGACAGGTGCGGGTGGAACCAGACGCAGGCGGCGCGCTATCTGGATATCAGCCGGCGGACGTTGATTTACCGGATCGAGAAGCACGGGTTGGTGCAGGCGAAAGAGCGGGTGGAATAGGGCGCTCTCAGAGTCTGGTGATCTGGTGATCTTGTGATGTGGAGATCGGGGATCTGGAGATTGGGGCCTGACCGCGATCTCGTGCCGGTCTCGACATGAGGCGCGTCAGCGCCGTTCGGGTGGCAGCCGTGGCCCGTAGTTCAGCGTGTGCAGCGTCCGGTCTTCGATGGTACCGACCAGCGTGCCGTGCGCGGCGGCCGTCTCCTGCTTGATGCGGGTCCACTCCTCGTCGGCGAGGAACTTCTCCCAGCGATCCGCCAGCGTGGCCTGGTCCGGCCACTCGAGGATGTAGCTGAACTCTGCCCGGCCCTCGTGTTCCGTTTCCCACATGGCGCGGATGTGGAAGTCGTAGCGCTGCATGATGCGCAGCGCGTGGTCGCGGAAGCGTGAATGGAATGCCGCCTTGTTGTGGGGGAAGATCTGGTAGATGCGGAGCTGGTAGATCGGTGTGGCGTTGTCCACGCCAGCTGGCGAGCTTCGTTGGTCCTGTCGCGGTTGCTGCGCGAAGGTGGGGAAGACGAAGCTCAGCGTCAGGAGCGTGGCAAGGAATGCGGCACGGCGGTCAGTCGGCATCGGCAAGCCTCGTCATCAGGGGTCGTGGGTTCGTGTGTTCTGCTGTCTAAGACGATAGCGCGTCTGCCTTGGTCGCAGGGGCGAGGGCTTGGACGGTCACCGCGCTTGGCTGCGCACACGATAGCCGCTGAGGCATAATCCGCCGATGCGAGCCGTCCTGCTCCCATTGCTGGCGGTTGCCCTGGCAGGCAGCCTCGTTGATGACTCTCTCCACGCGCGGCGGCGCGGCCAGCAGATCGCCACATCACCACAGATCGCCAGCTCACCAGATCACCAGATCACCACATCACTTATCTCGCCCGTCTTCACCGCCCCACCCCCTGCATTCGCTGACCCTGACCGGCGTGCGAAGCTGGCCGCGGCGTTCCCGGCCATCGACCGCGCGGTGCAGGACTACGTGCGCGAGCAGCACATTCCCGGCGCGGCGTGGGGCGTGGTGATCGATGGCGAACTGGCCCACCTGGGCGTTACTGGTTTTCGCGATGTCTCGCGCCGGCAGGCGGTGGATGGGGACACGGTGTTCCGCATTGCGTCCATGACCAAGAGCTTCACGGCCATGGCCATTCTCCAGTTGCGCGACGCGGGCCGCCTGTCGCTCGACGACCCGGCGGAAAAACACCTGCCCGAGCTCCAGGGGTTGCGTTATCCGACCACGGATTCGCCGCGCATCACCATCCGCCACCTGCTGTCGCATGCCGAAGGGTTTCCCGAAGACAATCCGTGGGGCGACCGGCAACTCGGCGCCAGCGAGCCGGAGTTCACGGCGATGCTGCGCGGCGGGATTCCGTTCTCGAACCCACCCGGCGTGGCTTACGAATATTCCAACTACGGCTTTGCCATTCTTGGCCGTGTGGTGTCACGCGTGGCCGGCATGCCGTACCGCGACTATGTGACGGCCAACATCCTGAAGCCGCTCGGCATGACCGCCACCACGCTCGAACCGCGCGGCGTGCCAGGCGCGCGCCTGGCGCTCGGCTACCGCTGGGAAGACGAACAGTGGAAGGAAGAGGAGCAACTGCCCGACGGCGCGTTTGGCGCCATGGGCGGCATGCTCACCTCCATGCACGACCTCGCGCGTTACGTGGCCACCTATCTCGACGCCTGGCCGCCGCGCGACGGTCCCGAACGTGCGCCGCTGTCTCGCGCCTCGCTGCGCGAGATGCAGCAGGTGTGGCGAGCGCGCTCCACCGTGGTCACGCGCGACGCGTCAGGTGCACCAGTACTGAACGCCGGCGGCTACGGTTACGGGCTTGGCATCACGCAGACGTGCACCTACGGCCACAGCGTGGCGCACAGCGGCGGCCTGCCCGGTTTCGGCTCCGTGATGCGCTGGCTGCCGGAGTACGGAGTAGGCGTCATGGCTTTCGGGAATCGCACCTACAGCGGCTGGGGCGGTGTGGCCGATCAGGCACTCACGCTGCTGGCCGACACCGGTGCCCTTCAGCCGCGTGTGGTTCAACCGTCACCGGCACTGTCGGATGCACGCCGGCACGTCACGTCGCTCATCGATACCTGGGATGATGCCGTGGCCGACGGGATTGTGGCGGTCAACCTGTTCCCCGATCGTTCACGTGATCGGCGGCGCGCCGACATCGAACGGCTGCGGGGAGACGTCGGCACCTGTCAGGCAGACAGCGGGTTTGCGTTCGTGGAAAATCCATTGCGCGGGGAGTGGCTGTTGACATGCGAACGAGGACGTCTGCTGGCGTCGGTAACACTTGCACCGACCATGCCGCCGTCGGTGCAGCACCTCGAGGTGCGGAAGGTGGACGACAGCTGGGCGGCCGGCCGGCGGACGTGCGGCTGATGGTCGCGCGCGATATAGCCGGTGTCGGCGGATACGGAGTGGTGTTGGCGCGATGGCGCAAGGGGACAACGTGATGAAATCTGTGATGGCGTGTCTGCTGGTGATGGCCTCGTTCGCAATGCCGGCATGCAGCCGGCTCTCGCCCGACGTTGGGCGCGGGGCGGACGTGGAGTTCACAGTGCTCGAAACCGGCATCCCCGAGCTCCAGACCGCGCTGGCCTCGGGCCAGGTGACGTCGCGTCAACTGGTGACGGCCTATCTGGCCCGCATCGCGTTGTACGAAGACCAGGTGAACGCCATCATCACCGTCAACCCGCGCGTGCTCGAAGAAGCCGACGTGCTGGATCGCGAGCGGGCCGACGGGCGCGTGCGTGGTCCGCTGCACGGCATTCCCATCGCACTGAAGGACAACATTCACACCACCGACATCCGCACGACCGGCGGCGCGTTGGCTTTCCGCGATCTCGTACCGCCCTATGACGCCACGCTCACCACGCTGCTGCGCGAAAGTGGCGCCATCATCATTGCGAAAACGGTGCTGACGGAACTCGCCAACTGGACAGCGGGCGGACCGACGCCGATGGTGGGGAACTACACCGGCGTCGCCGGCTTTGCCTACAACCCGTACGACCCGCGCATGGATCCGCGGCCGGGCCTCGATGGCCGGCCGGTACTCTCCACCGGCGGCTCCAGTTCCGGTGCGGGGACGGCCGCCAGCTTCTGGGCGGCCAGCGTTGGTTCGGACACCGGCGGGTCAATTGTCAGCCCGTCGAACGCCGCCATGCTCGTCGGCATTCGTCCGACGACGGGCCGTATCAGCCGCTATGGAATCATTCCGATTACGGCGGATCACGACACGGCCGGTCCGATGGCCCGGACCGTGGCCGATGCCGCCATCCTGATGGGCGCGCTCGAAGGCGCGTCGCCGGATCCCAACGACGCCGCCACCACGGCGTGCACGCCGCCGCCCAATCGCGACTACACGCCGTTTCTCGATGCCAGCGCGCTGAAGGGGGCACGCATTGGCATTCCACGTGCGTTTTACTTCGACCCAGTCGCGGTTCCCGGTACCGCCGAACCTCGTGGTGGTCTCAACACCGCGCAGGCGCAGTTGATGGCCGATGCCATCGCGTTGCTCAAGGCGCAGGGGGCCGAGGTCGTCGATCCCGTCGACATGCCAAGCCTCGTCTCGCAGGACGCGGACTCCAACTTCCTGCTGTTCGAATACTGTCAAAGCGCCAGCCAGTCGAGAGGTGGCGACGCCAACTGCACGGTGAACTTCAAGTACGGCATGAAGCGCGACTTCAATGCGTGGCTGGCCAGCCTTGGCCCGGCCGCGCCCGTGAAGACGCTGACGGAACTCCGCGAGTGGAATCTCGCCAACGCCGGCGCGGGTGCCATCCGCTTCGGCCAGTCGCGCCTCGACATCTCGGATGAAATGGACGTGGAACGTGATCGCGCGCGCAACGAAGCCGACATGGCCAGGGATAGCCGGTTGAGCCGCGCCGAAGGCCTGGACGCTGCGCTGGAGACGCACAATCTGGACGCCATCCTCACGCCCGGCAGTTCCGGCGCCAACATGGCGGCGCGCGCGGGTTATCCGATCATCACCGTGCCGTTCGGCCTGGTGCCCAACGCGCCCACGCCACGGCTGCCCGATGGCTTCAACGCCAGGCCGGCACCATTTGGCGTCGCGTTCACGGGGCGTGCGTGTGCGGAGCCGCGGCTGATTGCCCTGGCCTATGCGTTCGAGCGGGCCAGCCGCCGGCGCGTGGCGCCATTGCCCTGAGTGCGCGGGAGGATGGAGTGGCTGACCTGGGCGGGCGTTTCGGCGAGTGAAGGTGGGCGACTCCATACGGTGCGCGCGACGAACGCCGTGCGCCGGGGCAGCGTGGCCGCGGTCGACCGTTGCGGACCGCCGTGTACAGAACCGACAACCGGTGTGTCGGTCGCCACTCGGCACGCCCGTAGCGTGCAGACGTTCTATTTCTGCAACTGCTTCAACGGCGGCGTCACCCGAAGCACGTAGCCGGGCGTGTCCGGTGAATCACTCCGGTTCGTGAACGACACCAGCACCGTGCCGTCGCCCGCGGGGACGATGTCGGTGATGTGACCGGGTGAATTTGACTGGAACGGGTCGGCTTCTATCGGGGTGACGAGGCGTACCGGGAACTGCCAGTCCGCGTTGAATCCGGCCATGAAGACCGTGGCCCATGCGATGGTGGCTGGTGTGGTGCCCTGAAGTGACAGTCCGCCAGCCACGGGAATGTCGAGACCGTTGAGCATCACGTTCGTCAGGGACGGGGAAGCGGCGGCTGCGTTGTCCATCGGGCGCACCGCCATGCTGGACGCGGTAGGCGCAAACAATCCCCACAACGTCTCCGTGCCCGGGCGCCACGTCAGCCCGAGCGGGTGCGCTTCGATATCACCAGGTACTCCCTCCGCCGGCACTCTCCCCTCATCGTCCAGGCGCATGACTGCCGGGTGAGGCCGGCTCGCCAGCGACGGGTCGTCGAACCGGAGGCCGGCAGGAAGCAGCACGAGCAGCCGTGTGTCGGGACCAAATGCCAGACGCGGCCCCGCGGCATCGTCTCCGGTGTTCGGCAATGACGCGTCCCCGGCCATCGCCTCGGCGGCCCGATCGACAATGACCGGGACGTCCATCAGCGTTGCGGCTTCGCCAAGCGTGCCGGCCACCTCGCGCAGGCGGACGAGGCGCACGCGCGCGCGTTCGTCACGATCGCTTTCGAGGTAGGCCACGTACACGAGGTGATTGGTGGCGAAGTCCGGGTGCAGCGCAATGCCGGGAGGCCCGGCGGCCAGCGGCGACGAGGAAACGTCCGCGTCATAGGCGATGGTGGCGGGCGGCGCACTGGCGTTGTGATTGCTGGCGTGAAGCACGTGCACCCGTCCGCCCGGTTCGGACACGAACACACGTCCATCGGGTGCTGGCGCCATCTGGACGGCACCGGGCAGGCCATCGGCAACGACTTCGACGCCCCACACCGGTAGTGCGATGTCCGGCACGGACCACGTCGACGTACCGGCCGTGCTCCCCCGCGTGAGTTTCTGGACGGTGATGGCGTCGGAGCGGTCGCCTTCGACGCCGCTGACGAGCGAAACGGCCGCCACCCTGATGGTGTGGACGCCGTCGGCGAGCGGCGGCAACGGTGACGAACACGACGCCTCGGGAATGCCGTCCGTGCACTGCGTCTCGCCAAGCGGCATGGGGTTGTCGTTCACGTAGGCGACGAAGCGCAGCAGCGGCGGATACCCCTCCTGCCCCCATGCCAGGCGCTCCGTACCGTACACCGGTGTGGCACCGGGAATGAGCGACGGTGGCGGTTCTCCCGGACGGCCGGGCGAGCCGCCACAGTTCCACGACGCCAGGACGAGGGCCATGGCGGCAAAGAGCCGGCAGGCGGAGGCGCGGTGGACGTCCATCGGTCCATCCTATGGCGAGTTGGTGCCTTCGTATACACTGCGCGCGCATGATGGCCGCATCGTTGTCGTCTTCCATGGCCCTGCTGCTGGCAACGCTCCTGCTGGCCTCGCCAGCGCCGGCTGCGCAGGATGCCGGTACGGTCGAGGCGGTGCTCCGTGCCTCGACCGCAGAGGTCTCCGGTGTAACGGTGGATGCCGCCGGGCTCACACGTGCGGGCCGCCGCCTCTGGGCCGTGGAACCCGTGGCGCCGGAGGATGGCGCGCGGCGGAAGCTCGTGGTGGTAGGCGGTCTCGACGGCAGCGCGGAGGGAGCGGCGGCCGTGGCGCAGCTGGTGCGCTGGTGGCATCGCGACGCGGCTGCGGCCGGGCTTCGTCAGAGTTGGTATCTGGCTGCGCTGCCGTGTGCGCAGCCGGCTTCGTGTGAGGCGGGCACCACAACGGCTCCC
>CAZZGM010000079.1:0-10558 GCA_964653955.1 uncultured Bifidobacteriaceae bacterium
GGCGCAGCGGCACCTCCAGGAAGACGCCCACCAGCATGAGCATCAGTGCCGGGAGGATGAGCGCCGAGGCCTGTTGCGCGATCCACGCGACCTGTCCGACCGCCAGCCCGCACGCGACCGCCAGCAGCATGAACACGGACTGGAACCGGGACAGCGGCGACATCGTTCACGATTACTGAAATATCGACCATCACCGAAAGTCAAGCCGCGACCTGAAACGGGCACGTGTGCCAGCCCTTCACGTCTGCGCAACGTCCACCCATTCGGCACCGACCAGCACGGCCATTCGTTCCGGCGCGATCCGGACTGCGGCGTTTGGTGCGCCCCCGGCCGGAAACACTTCGGCGAACGCCCTGAGCGACGTATCGCAGTACACCCGCAGAGGACGGCTCAGGCCGAACGGGCAGACGCCGCCGACAGGATGGCCCGTTTCGCGTTCGACATCGGCTGCGTCCAGCATCCGTGCTTTCGCGCCGAACTGCTGCTTGTACTTCCGGTTGTCCAGCCGGGCGTCGCCTCGCGTGACCAGCACGATGACGTCCTCTCCGACGCGCAAGGTCAGCGTCTTGGCGATCTGGCCATCGGTCACGCCGAGAGCCTGCGCGGCCAGCGCCACCGTGGCGGTGCTGGCATCGAGTTCGACGACGTCGATGTCGGGGGCGTGTTCGGCAAAAAATGTTCTGACCGACTGCAAGCTCATTCCATCGTCCTCTCTCCGAGCGGCGCAGGCACCATCCAACGCGCCCCGGGGATCCCAGTTTCCACGAGTTGGAACCAGCTCAGAGGTTGGCCGCGGGCCATGGACGGCTTGGGCGCGCGGCGGAAGGCGCTGTCAGTCGTCCCCGTCTGGGCCGACAGCCGGGTTCAGGTGGCGGCGGTAGTCCATGCGCTGATGAAGAACGCGGACGCCCAGGATGCGGGATTCGTTGGCTTCGAAGAAGATGCTGTGACTGCCGCTGGTGGCCATCTGGATGGCAGGCCAGAGGTCGTCGCGCGTGCGTGTGAACACCGTACCTCGGACGAGGCCCTTCATCGTGTCGCGAAGGGCGTCCATATACGTGCTGGTCTGGTCTCGCCCCCACGTTCGCGTGGAGTACCGGCGAATCGAGGCGAGGTCCGCCCGGGCGATCTCGGCGATGACCAGGCGCTTCACAGGCTGGCGAACAGGGCGTCGATCTCGTCCTCGGTCTCGAGTTCAATCACTCGCCCGGCTGCGATGTCCTCGTAGCCGCGGTCCAGAGCGTCCTTGAGACGCTCGCGCTTCACCGCGGCAACCTCGTCACGGACCTGCATGAGGCGCAAGGCGTCGGCATGACCTCGGCCTCAGTGCTGTAATGGCCTTCCTCAACCTTGCGGCGAACGAGAGCTTCGAGGCTCTTCGGAATCGCGATCTCCATATCGTGGCCCTCTGTTCAGTCTACTCCTGGCAGGTGGACTTAGGTACCTTGGGTGGACCGCCCAGACGAACGGGACCGCGACGACGACCCGCGTGAGGGCCTGACGGGCTGAACATGGACAACCCCGATGGCACGAAGCCCGATCGTATCGCGGTGCAGCCTCCAGATCACGATGCTGGTCAGTTCGGTGCGCGAAAACAACCTCTGGAACGTAATTGGATCCTCAACCCCGACGACAGTGGCTTCCCTGTGCTGGTCGCGCAGCGCACGTGCTCGCGGATGCTTGTAATATCGCAGTCGCCTGCATACGCTGGCCTTCGCACAAGGAGCTTCCAGATGATGTCTGCCGCCCGCCTTCCGCTGATCTTTGCTTGTGTTGCCGCCGCGCTCGCCTCCATGCCAGCGGTGCTCGGCGCCCATTTCAAACTGCTGGCGCCGGCGTCGTGGATCGTCGAGAACGAACGTGGCGATCCGCAGAAGTCGGCCCCGTGCGGCGCCGATCCGAAGGCGGAGATGAGCGGCGTGGTGACGCCGGTGACGGGCGGTTCGGTGCTGCGCCTGAGAGTGCTCGAGACGATCTATCATCCCGGCCACTACCGCGTGGCGCTGTCGGTGAACTCGCGCGTGGAACTGCCGCCCGACCCGATGACGTTCGAGCGGACCACCGAGAAGGGACCGCGGTCGGTCTGGGGCGTCATTCAGAGTCCGCCACAGTTGCCGGTACTGGCCGATGGCCTGTTCCCGCACTACACACGGCCGGCCAGTCCCCAGACCTACGAAGCGGACATCACGCTGCCGAACATCACGTGCGCGAAGTGCACGCTGCAGGTGATCCAGTTCATGGCCGACCACGCCTACAACCAGCCGGGCGGCTACTCCTATCACCACTGCGCCGACCTCCAGATCACTGCGGACCCCGACAAGCCGATCGACACGGGCTGGCCCACGGCGACAACGCAGCAGTAATGATTCGCTGGCTGAGCGCGGCCGAAGCTGCGTAGCCCCACGACGCCGGGCGCGGTCAGGAGACGAGCGGCGTGTACTTGTCGGGGCCACCGAAAAAGCAGTACTCGCAGATCTCCTTCCGGTGGTCGTTCAGCTCGGCAACCGGGAATGGCAGCGCATCCAGATACTGGAACTGGGCACGAGCGGCAGCCCGGAGGACCATGCTGCAGCGGCCGGGCACCGCGGTGCGGTGGATGACCGACTGCTTTTTGACCCCTGCGGCCCATCCTTTCCAGAAGACATATGGGCGGCTCCGGTCAACGCGGTCGAGCACGCCGATCCTGAACCGGGAGGAGCCGAGCTCCCGTACCCGGCCGTGGAGCGGCCGATAGACACGGAGGTGGACCGAGAACTCGCTCACGGGCATCAACGCGGGGTCGGTACGATCCAGGACGATGCGGCGCCCTGTTGGGCCTCCCTTCCCGCTCACCGTTGTATTGATAGAGGCCGTGGCGGCATACGGCAGATCCTGGAGCACCACGATTGCGCCGCTGTCGACGCGACGCACCATCCAGCGCACCCGTACCGCATGGTCGAGCGGATCCACCAGTCCGTCGGCCAGCCGCACGGCGCACGGCACCTTCGTCACACCATTCACTCCGCAGTCGAAGCGGCCGCCGTGACGGACGTGTGTGCCGGCAACCGTCACGGTCAGGTTGCGATCGGGCCGGGTGTCCTGAGCCTCGAGATGGTAAGAGACGTAGGCGTCGAGCCCGGCCGCAGTGAAGGAGAGCAGATTTACCGTCCGATCGACATTCGTCGCGGGAAGGCCCGGGAGGACGATGCGGGCGCGCACGGCGGCGAGCCCGAACTCGGACACCGCACCGTCGATCCCCGCCTGCGCCGTCCGCCGGACCTGATCGGAGACATTGCCGAGCACCATGGGAAGGATTCCGTCGAGCACCGTCACCATGGGGAGCGCGACCACCGGAACGAAAGTGCCCAGGAGCACCAGGCCGGCTGAGACCCACCAGGGAAGATCGATCTCGGCGTTGTACATCTGGGCGTACCAGTAGTCGGCGCGGCGCGTGATGAAACTCGTGTCACCGTCGTAGGTCTGGAGGTGAAACGCGAGCGGCATGGTAACGCGCGCCCCGACGCTCATGCCGCCGGGCGTCAGCCGGCCCTGGGCGTCCCGCCCCGGCGCCGTGTGCATGCGCGCGTCGACACGTAGTGTCGCCCCTTCGATCGGATTCCGGGTGAGTGGCGGGACGAAGGTGCCGAAGGTTATCCCGACGGTGTCCAGCGACGTACGGCAGTTCACGAACGCGTCTTTGACAGCGGGGCTCAGCGTATTGGCGACAAGGCTGACCAGGGCGTCGGGGTTCACGCTGATGGCCATGTTGCCGTCGCGGCGGAGCGCGCCGGCACGGAAGGCGATTGGCCCCTCGGGACCGTGGGTGCGGACCCAGACGGACGTGGTGCCGCCGAAGAGGCTCCCGAGCCTGGCGGGATTGCCCTGGGTGTGCCCGGCGAAGTCCACACCAATCGTCAGCGCCTGGTCAAGCACACGGGGGACGAGACGACTGACCGTGAAGGAAACGTCGAACAGCGCTGGCGGCTCGAAGAGCGAGGCACCGCATGGCATCGGCGTTGGCGCGATCCGGATCGTGGCCGGAACACCGCCGATGATAGTGCTCAGCATCGCGTGCGGGAGAGCGTGCAGGGCGGCGTTGACGGTTGCAAGCATGGCCGGCGACCGGAGGGCGTCGCCATAGGGGTGGGGGAGCGGCGGCCCTTCGATCACACGCACGCTGAGCGAGGAGAGCGTTGCCGGAGAGAGTTGCAGGCCCACCCGGAACTGGTCGTTCTCCACGGTCACCAGCAGACCGACCAGTCCCGTCCCCCGGAGCTCGGCCAGGACGCTGACCGGAGTGGCGGTGACGCCGGAGAGTTCCACGTCGGCAAGCAGGCGAAAGTGGACCCCCACCCGATTGTCGGGGCGAGCCCTGAAGGTGACCGTCGGCGGGAGGATCGTGAGGGAACCGGAAAGCGTGACGGGCCGATTGCCTACGAAGATTGGTGTCGGTAGCGTGTGCGAAAGGGAAGGGACGTGGTTGGCGAACGCGGCCTCGATGAGGCTGTTCGTCAGTCCCTCGGTGATCGTGCTGACGATGGCGAACCCGGCGTGACGAGCGGCCATGACGTCCTCGACGAAATAGCCAACCCGCTACGGATTGTCCGCAGCGGGTTGGGTGTGTCCTGCGATTGAATACAGGAGCAGCTCAGTCGGGTTCCTTGCCTCGAGCATCGCGTCGTTCGACACAACCTGCGGACGATCGGACGCCAGCTGCGAGGTTCAGTGCCAGGGCTGTGCGTGGCCTGCCTTCTTTGACCGGGTTCGTTGGAGACCCGGCGCCATACTACGTGGCCGGTCCGGCACCGTCAACTACGACGCAGCGGCAGGTGCTGCTGCGTCATTGCGGCTTCTTGTGCTGGTGCGCGCTTTCGGTGCGCGGCTCCGGACCCACCACAATCGTGCCCATCAGCCCGCCGTCGGCGTGGTCGAGGATGTGGCAGTGGAACATCCACTCGCCCGGCCGCTCGTCGAAGTGCACCAGAAAGCGCAGCGTCGTTTTCATGGGCAGGTTCAGCGTGTCTTTCCACACCATCGGCCTGACCGGCTCGTGGTTCTCGTCGAGCTGCATGAAGAAGTAGCCGTGCAGGTGGAATGGGTGATCCCAGTCGGTATCGTTGTTGATTACCCAGACCTGCTTCTCGCCCAGCTTGGCGTGGTAGGGCGTGGCATTCCACCATGGCACGCCGTTCACGAGAAACTCGGACTTGCCGTCCGCGCCCTGCGGCGGCAGCGTCAGGTGCAGGGACAGGGGCGTGGCACCTTCGGCGCTCGGCACGTCCATCTTGCGGTCGGGGATGTCGAACGGCTTCACCGGCATCGCCGCATCGTCGCTGAACTCGATGGTAAAGATTTCTTCGACGTCGCGATATTCCACGGAGCCATAGCCGCGGTTGTAAAGCATCGCGCGCACCACCAGCGTGCTGCCCGGCGTGCCCGTGGGCGCCAGCAGCAGGTCGACACGTTCGCCCGTCGTCACCAGCACCGTGCCGCTCGTCACCGCCGTTTCCTGGAAGCCGGTGTCCTGACCAATCAGCGTGAACGGCTGGCCATCCATGTCGAGCAGGAAGAAGCGGCTCTTGGCCGCGTTCACGATGCGCCACCGCTGCGGCGCGCCGGCGCGTGCCTTCATCGTCGGACGATGGCGGCCGTTGACGAGGACGTACTGACCTTCGCGTCCGAACACCATGCCCGCGGGGCCACCGGAATCGCTGGGCTCCAGCTCGCCACGCCGATCGAACCCGATGTCGCTCAGCACAATCGTCAGCTCGTCAGCCACGTCGATGCCATCATCCGGGTCGTCCACCTGGAGCGCGCCGTAGAGGCCGAAGCCCACCTGCGCGGCCGAGTCGACGTGCGGGTGATACCAGTAGAGACCCGCGTCGCGGACGACGAAGTCGTAGACGTAGGTGTCGCCGGTCCGCATGTCGGGCTGCGAGATGCCGGGCACGCCGTCCATCTCGATGGGGACCCGGATGCCATGCCAGTGGACCGTCGTCGTAGTCGGCAGGTTGTTGGTGAAGTGCACGATCAGGCGATCGCCCACCTTGGTGCGGATGAGCGGTCCGGGCAGGCCACCGTCGTAGGTCCACGCCCGCACCTTGAGCCCCGGTGCCACTTCCACCTCGGCCACCTTGGCCTCGAGCGTGATTTCGACGATGTTGGGATCCGGGTTCGTGTCCACGGCCTCACGCAGGGCAATGCCGGCGTCCCAGCCGGCCGGCGCCAGCGACGGCCCCGGCGCGGCGGCGGCGGCGGTGGGGCCCGAAACAACCAGAGCCGCGGCGGCGAGCGGCACGGCGAGAAGGTGCAGGCGAATGGGCATGACAGGCTCCAGACAAGCTTACGCGGCGAGCGCGCGCCGAAAGAGAACGTTGTTCTCGAGGTGGATGTGCTCCATCAGCTCGAGTTCCAGCTGCTGCAGTCCCCGATAGAGCGCACGCCAGGTGGTGCAGGCCTCTTCGGGCGGCGTCAGGTCATCGGTCAGGCGCCGCAGCGTCAACAGGTCTTCGCGATGATGTTCGTGCTCCAACTCCATGACGTGGACCGGCGCCGCGGCCCGCCCGCCCATGCCGGCGACGATCATCGGGAACAGGATCTGTTCTTCCTTGCGCAGGTGCGCGAGCACCGAGTCCTGCATGGCCTCGATGTGGCTGGCCAGGCCATTGGGGCACGACGGCTTGTCGCCGTGCTTCGCTTCGACACGGCGGGCCATCTGCAGCAGGTCGGGCAGCTGTTCGCGCAGCCGGTCGTGGTAGTTGTGCACGATGTGTTCGACCAGGGCCGGCAGCGGCGCTTCGTCCCAGCGGGGCGTATCGGGCACGGCGCGGTCTTCGGTTTCAATCAGCCGCAGGATGTCGAGCGGGTCGAGATCGCGCTCGCGGCACACTTCTTCGAGAGGCCGGCGGCCGCCGCAGCAGAAGTCGAGACGATGACGATGGAAAACGCGGGCCGCGGCCGGATAGGTGACCGCCAGTTCCGCGAGAGTCGTGGTGGGGTTCATGGTAGGCATGCTCCTGCGGTTCTTCTGAGCAGGATTGGTGCCGGCTCAACACCCTTTTAGAATCAACACGTTAGCGGCACGTGTTATCGTGATGTCAACAGTATAGCGTTGTGGATATCACAACATGTCATTGAATCAACAACACGCGGCATCGCTCGAGGGGCTGTTGACGATTGCCCGCGACCTGACGGCATCGCTGGCCGCGTCGGACCGCTACGCGCGGCTCATTGCCGTGGTGCGGCAGCTGATTCCGTGTGATGCGGTGTGTCTGTTGAGGCTGCAGGGGGACGAGTTGGTGCCGCTGGCTGGCTATGGCCTGACCGCCGCGGCGCTGTCGCGGCGCTATCCGCGGCGCGAACATCCACGGCTCGACGTCATTCTGCGATCGGCCGAACCCGTGCGGTTCCCTCCGGACAGCGCGTTGCCGGACCCGTTCGACGGTGTCATCGAAACCGCGCCGGGTCCGCTGCACAAGGTGCATGCATGCCTGGGGTGTGCCCTGACCGACAGCGGCGAGGTGGTGGGCGCGCTCACGGCCGATGCGTTGGAAGCGCATGCCTTCGACGTGCTCGACACACGGGTGCTGGCCACGCTGGGCGCGCTGGCCGGTGCGGCGCTCCGGACCACCTCGCTCATCGAAGCGCTCGAACGGCGTGCCGATCATCAGAATCGCGTGGCGCGCGAGCTGGTGCGCACGGCGGTGGAATCGAGCGGCGGCGCGCTGATTGGCGCCAGCGACGCGGTGGCACGCCTGCGCCGCGAAATCGAGCTGGCGGCGGCTTCGGATCTGGCGGTGCTCATTACCGGCGAGACGGGCGTCGGCAAGGAACTCGTCGCCCATCACGTGCACGCCGCGTCGCTGCGGCGAGACGAAGCGCTGATCCATGTGAACTGCGCGGCGTTGCCGCTCTCGATTGCCGAAAGCGAATTGTTCGGGCACGCGGCCGGTGCGTTTACGGGGGCGCTGCGCGACCGCGCCGGGAAGTTCGAGGTGGCCGACGGCGGCACGCTGTTCCTCGACGAGATTGGCGAGCTGTCACTCGAAGTGCAGCCCAAGCTGCTGCGCGCGCTGCAGTCCGGCGAGATTCAGCGGATTGGGTCGGACCGTACACATCGCGTCGACGTGCGCGTGATTGCCGCCACCAATCGTGATCTGGCCGCCGAGGTGGCCGCCGGCCGCTTTCGTGCCGCCCTCTTTCATCGCCTGGCGGCGTTTCCCGTGCACGTGCCACCCCTGCGCGATCGCCGTGACGACATTCCCGTACTGGCCGCGCGATTTGCGGACGCGGCGGCGCGGCGGCTGGGCGTGGCCGGCGTGCGGTTTGCCCCGGACGTGCAGCGCTACCTGCAGGCGGGCACGTGGCCGGGGAATGTCCGCGAGCTCGAAAACGTGGTCGGCCGGGCCGTGCTCCGCGCCTCGTTCGGACAGGATCGTGCACGCATCGTCGAGGTGGACGTGCCGCACCTGGCCCTCGAGACCAACGCCATGCCGCCGGCACCCGCGCGTGCCACTCAGGCGTCCGGCCGCGACGAGGAAGCGTTGCCGCTGGTGGACCGCATCGACCGCTTCCAGCGCGACGTCATCGTGCGGACCGTGGAAGAGCAGGGCGGCAACTGGGCGGCCGCGGCGCGGGTGCTCGGCGTGCACCGCAGCAACCTGCACCAGCGGGCTCGCCGCCTCGGCCTGAAAGTTTGACCCCTCAGTTCGCTTAGTGCTGCTTGTCGTCGTGCCTGCTCGAGGAGCGACGCTCGACCCGAAACCGGCGAAGTTAGAGCAATGCGGCGCCGTTGGCGCCATCCTGGACGCGGGAGATCGAGGATGAGTGCCCACCGTTATACTGGCGCTGTTCCATGAGCCTTCTTTCCGGAGGGACGGTGCCGTGACGGTTGCCGCGATCCTCGGCGTCAAAGACGAAGTCGAGATTGTCGGGGCGTCCATCGCGCACCTCCGTCAGGTGGGCGTCAGCCGCATCGTCGTCTGTGACCTCGGTTCCACGGACGGCACGCTCGACGTGGTGGCGGCCGAATGCCGCCGCGGCGATGTCACCGTGACGCACGTCGATCCCGACCAGGTGGTGGACTACGAGTCGCAGTCGGAGCACGACGTGGCGCTTGCGCGCGAGACCGGCGCCGACTGGGTGGTCATTCTCGACGCCGACGAGTTCTGGATTCCCGCCACCGGCTCGCTCCTCACGTGCGAGTCGCTCCGGTCCGCTGATACTGTCGTCACCCACCGTTTCAACGTCGCGCTCACCGGTTCCCACCTGCTGCTGCCCGATCCGCTCGTGCCCGCCCACTACGGCCGCCTCGAGATGTTCACGCGCCGCGTGCCGAACTTCAGGGCGTTCATGGACGAGCACCCGGACGAGCCGTTCATCACGATCACGCCGTTCTACAAGGTGATGGCGCGGCCGTCGCTGGCCGGCCTCATCACGCCCGGCGGACACGACGTGCAGGCGTCAACCGGCGAGGTCCGCCGCGTGGAGGCGCCGGACCTGGTGGTGGCACACGTGCCGTTCTCGACGCGCGAACGCTTCGAGCGAAAAGTGGCCAACATCCGTCTGGAGATGGCGCAACGGCCGGCGCTGTTTGCGGGCGACTACGCCTGGCACTGGCGGCGCTGGGCGGAAATGACGCCGGACGCGCTGGCGGCGGAGTACGACCGCCAGGTGTTGTCAGCCGGTGCGCTCGACGCATGGCGGCGTCAGGGCGCGCTCCAGAACGCGCGCGACCTGCTGAGGCTTGGCGAGGCCGTACCGGGAGATGGCGGCGGCTGGCAGACGTTTCGAAAACCAGCCGTCCATTCCACGTGACGGGCCAGGCCATGCCGCGTGCCACCCCCGCGCAAACATCACGTCGGCTGCGCCCGCTGGTCATCGTCATGCGCATGGTGGGTGTCCTGGCGCTGGTGGTGGCGGGCGCCGGGTGCAAAGGCCAGCGCGCCGCCGCGCCTCCGGAGGCGGTGCCCCAGGTGATTGGTGCGTGGCAGGGGGAGGGCAGCCACACCATTGGTTTCGTCAGCCACTCGGGCAAGTTCCGCGTGCGGTGGCGTGCGGAGGCACTTCCGGGCGTCGAGCCCGGCGCCTTCCGGCTGGGCGTCAACAGCGCGGTCAGCGGCCGCCCGCTCGACCTGCCCGTCGATCACCAGGGACCGGGTGAGGGCGTCTTCAACTTCGAGGACGACCCCCGCCAATACAACCTCATGGTCGAATCCTCGGGGCTGGCCTGGACGATTGACGTCGACGAAGTCGTCCTCGTGGTGCGCTAGCAGCTCCCGGGAGATGGTTCTTCGGGGACGTCCCGTGGCTCGCCCCCACGTTCTGCCCTCCGCCTTTTTGCCTTCCGCCTTTTGCCTTTTGCCTTTCCCTCTTACCTTCCGCTTTCTGCTATCTTCTCCCCCCATGCACACCCGTCTGCCCCTGTTCGCGGCCGCCATCCTGATGGCGACCCTCACGGTCTCTGCCCAGCGGCCGGCCGACGCGCCCGCCACGGCACCTTCTGGCCCGCCGCCAGACAGCGTCATGCTCGAGGATCTCACCTGGGCCGAAGTCCGCGACCTGGTCAAGGACGGCTGGA
>CAZZGM010000080.1:0-6475 GCA_964653955.1 uncultured Bifidobacteriaceae bacterium
GGCGCCGGACGGCTTTGGCGCGTTTCTGGCGCTGGGCATCACGATGATGCTGGTGATGCAGGCGCTGGTGAACATCAGCGTCGTGCTGGGACTGATGCCGACGAAAGGGTTTCCGCTGCCGCTCGTCAGCGCCGGCGGATCGTCGCTGCTCATCAACCTGCTGGGAATGGGTGTGCTGCTCAACATCTCGCAACACGCCACGCCGGAGACGGGAGCCGCGTGACGGGTGCGCGTGCTGATTGCCGGCGGCGGGACGGGAGGACATCTCTACCCGGGAATCGCACTCGCGCGCGAGCTGCAGCGGCGCGACGCGTCCACGACGATCAGTTTCGTGGGAACGTCGTCGGGCATCGAGGCACGCGTGGTGCCGCGCGAGGGATTTCCGCTGGACGTGATTCGTGTGGCGGGGCTGAAGGGCAAGTCGTTGTCGGCGCTGGCGCGGGGATTGGGACTGCTGCCGCTGTCGGCCATCGACGCCTGGCGCGTGTTGTCGCGCCGGCGGCCATCGGTGGTGGTAGGCGTCGGTGGATATGCGGCGGGGCCGGTGCTGGCGCTGGCCGCACTGCGGCGGCTGCCAACGTTGCTGCTGGAGCAGAACGCGCTGCCGGGATTGACCAACCGTCTGCTGGCGCCGATGGTGCGCGCCGCGGCGGTGAATTTCGAAGAGGCACTGCGCTTCTTCCCGCGCACGGGGTTCGTCGCTGGTAATCCCGTGCGGCCGGAATTTTTCGGACCGGTGGACGACAGATCGGATGAACGGAGGGTACGGATTCTGATTTTCGGCGGCTCGCAGGGCGCACACGCCATCAACATGGCGCTGGTTGCGGCGGCACCACATCTGGCGGAGGCCGGCAACGGGCTGGTCATCACGCACCAGACGGGTGAACGCGACCTCGCCGTGGTGCAGGAGGCGTACGCGCGGGCTGGAGTGAGTGCGCGAGTGGAGCCGTTTCTTTATGAGATGGACCGCGAGATGAAAGCGGCGGACGTCGTCGTGGCGCGCGCCGGCGCAACCACGTTGTCGGAACTGGCGGCGGCTGGACGTCCGGCCGTGCTGGTACCGCTGCCAACGGCCACCGACGATCATCAGCGGCGCAACGCCGAGGCGTTTGCGCGCGCTGGCGCGGCAGTGGTGCTGGACCAGCGGACGTTGACGGGCGATGCCATGGCTGCGGTCGTGCTGGACCTGGCGCGAGACGCCGGGCGACGGCACGAGATGAGCGTCCATGCGCGGACGCTGGCGCGGCCGGATGCGGCGGCATTGATTGCGGATCGGGTGCAGGCACTTGCTCGGTAAGACCAGGCACGTGCACTTCGTGGGGATTGGCGGCATTGGCATGAGCGGCATTGCCGAATTGCTGGCGAACCTGGACTACACGGTGTCCGGGTCGGACCGGCGGATCTCCGAGGTTACCGACCGGCTGGCGTCGCTTGGTGTGCGCATCGATGTCGGGCACGCGGCGGCCAACGTCGGCACGGCGGATGTGGTGGTCTATTCCTCCGCAATCCGCGCGGACAACCCGGAACTCGTCGAGGCGCGCGCCCGGCACGTGCCAGTGATTCCGCGGGCCGAGATGCTGGCGGAACTGATGCGGCTGCGCGTGGGCATTGCAGTGGCCGGCGCGCACGGCAAGACCAGCACGACGTCCATGGTGGCGCTGGTGCTGGAGCGGGCAGGACTGGATCCGACGGCGGTCATTGGCGGACGCCTGAGCGCTTTCGGCAGCAACGCGCGGTTGGGCCGCGGGACATACATGGTGGTGGAAGCCGACGAGAGCGACCGTTCGTTCCTTCGGCTCTCGCCGTCGATTGCGGTGATGACGAATATCGATCGGGAACATCTGGAGGCGTACGGCGGCTTTGCCGACCTGCAGCAGGCCTTCGTCGACTTCGCCAACAAGGTGCCGTTTTATGGCGCCGTGGTGGCGTGCGCCGACGATGCCGAGTTGTCGGCCGTACTGCCGCGCCTCACACGCCGCACCATTACCTACGGGATTGAAGCAGCCGATGCCCATGTGCGTGCCACGGATGTGGTGCTGGAAGGTTTCGGTTCGCGGTGTGTGGTGACGCTGCGCGAAACCGGCGACGCAGCGCCGCGCGTGCTGGGGCCGCTCACGCTGCAGGTCCCCGGCCGCCACTCCGTGGCGAACGCGCTGGCAGCCATTGCCGTCGGCCTCGAGCTGGACGTGCCGTTCGAGGTGATGGCCGAAGCGCTGGCCGGTTTTAAGGGCGCCGAACGCCGCTTTCAGGTGGCGGGCCGCGTCGGCGGTGTCACGGTGGTGGACGACTACGGGCACCACCCGACGGAAATTGCCGCCGTAATCGACGCGGCTCGCGCGGCGCGTCCCGGGCGTCTCGTGCTCGTGTTCCAGCCGCATCGCTACACGCGCACGCGCGATCTGCTGGACGAATTTGGTGCCACGCTGGCGCGGGCCGACGAGGTGGTGCTGACGGACATCTACGCCGCCAGTGAAGACGCGCTGCCGGGCATCACGGTGGATCGCCTGGCCGACGCCGTGCGCGCGCATCGCGACGTGTCGGTGCACGTGGTGCCGGCGCTTGGTGACCTGCCGGAGTGGGTGGCTGCGCTGGCGCGCGAGGGCGATCTCGTCCTGACGCTCGGCGCGGGATCCATTGGCGGTGTAGCACGGCAACTGGTGGCCGCGCTCGAGGCGCGGCATGCCGGGGGAGTGCACTGACATGCCGCCCGTTGCTGCTCCGGCCGATCGCCGTTTCCGCCGCTCGCACGTCAAGCCGTCCAGCCGCCGCCGCTCGCGATGGCATCAGGCGTGGACGATGGTTCGCACGGTCACGCTGAGTGCGCTCACGGTGTATGCGGCGTGGCGTGGTGTGGTGCTGGTGAACTCGTCGACGGCCCTGCACGTGAATCACATAGTCGTGTCGGGCAATGCGCGGCTGGCCACCGGTGAGGTGCTGGCCATTCTCGACGGTCTGCGCGGCCGCAACATTCTGGGCGTCGACCTGCCGGAGTGGCAGGAACGGCTGCAGGCATCGCCCTGGGTGGAGGACGTGGCACTTCGCCGCGTGCTGCCCGGCACGGTGGAAGTGCGCATTCGCGAACGCCAGCCCCTGGCCATCGCGCGCGTCGGCAGCAGTCTCTATCTGGTCGACCCGCACGGTGTGGTGGTGGACGACTACGGACCGGCCTATGCCGACATGGATCTGCCGATTGTCGACGGCCTGGCTGGCCCACGTGGCGGACGCGGCGACGTGGACCCGGCCCGAGTGGAACTGGCGGCGCGCGTCATTGCGGCGCTCGATGCTCGCCCGGACCTGGGCGATCGGGTGTCGCAAATCGATGTCACGCGCACGGACGATGCGGTGGTGATGCTGGAGGGAGATACGGCATTGCTGCGGCTCGGCGATACGGACTTCGCCGATCGGCTGCAGCAGTACCTGGACCTGGGCGATGCGCTGCGCGAGCGCGTGTCGGCCATCGACTACGTGGATTTGCGGTTTCCCGAACGGTTGTACGTACGCCCGGCGAAAGGTTCTTCAGTCGCCCCGGCGTCGTCCCGGACGGGTCGGCGGTGAGCGGGGAACGGAGGCAACGTGGCACAGGCTGAGCGCTACGTGGTGGGGCTGGACATCGGCACCTCGAAGGTGTGCACGGTGGTCGGCGAAGTGGTGGGCAAGGGCGAACTCGACGTGATTGGCATTGGCCTCGCCGAGTCGAAGGGACTGAAACGCGGCGTGGTCGTCAACCTCGAGGCCGCGGTGGACTCCATCAAGAAGTCCATCGAGGAGGCCGAGCTGATGGCCGGCGTCGAGATTGGTTCGGTCCATCTCGGCGTGAGTGGTCCGCACATCAAGGGCTTCAACAGCCGGGGTGTGGTGGCCGTGGCCGGCAAGAACCGGGAGGTCACACGCGACGATGTGCGGCGGGCCATCGACGCCGCCCGGGCGGTGTCGCTGCCGGCGGGCCGCGAAATCGTGCACGTGCTGCCGCAGGACTTCGTCGTCGACGAGCAGGAAGGCATCGGTGCGCCGCTGGGGCTCACCGGCGCCCGGCTCGAGGTGAACGTCCACATCGTTACCGGCAGCCAGACGGCCACGCAGAACCTGGTGGCGTGCGTCAACCGCGCCGGGGTGGAAGTGAGCGACACGGTCATCAGTCAACTGGCCGCGGCCGAAGCGGTGCTGACGCCGGACGAGAAGGAACTGGGCGTGGCGCTGGTGGACATCGGCGGCGGTACGGCCGACGTGGCCATCTTCGAACGCGGCAGTCTCTGGCATACCGCGGTGGTAGCCGTTGGTGGCGATCACTTCACCAACGACATCGCCGTCGGACTGCGCACGCCCATTCCCGAGGCCGAGAAAGTGAAGCGGCGTGTGGGTTGTGCCTTGTCGGCCATGGTCGACGAGGACGAAACCATCGAGGTGGCCAGCGTTGGTGGCCGGCGGCCGCGCGTGATGGCGCGGCGCATCCTGTCCGACATCCTGCAGCCACGCGCGGAGGAGCTGTTCCACCTGGTGTGGGACGAAATCAGCAAGGCCGGCTACGAGAAGTCGCTCAACTCGGGGCTGGTGTTGACCGGGGGCGGATCGGTGCTCGAAGGCGTGTCGGAAATTGCGGAGCAGATTTTCGATCTGCCCGTACGCCGCGGTGTGCCCACGGGTGTGGGCGGGCTGGCGGATCACGTCGGACATCCGGGATATGCGACGGCCGTGGGCCTGGTGCGTTATGCGCGCCGGCATCGCGTGCCGGTGGACGAAGGGGGCGGCGGAGCCATTACCCGTGTGCTCGGCCGGTTGCGGACGGTATTCAAAGAGTTTTTCTGAGGAGGCGCGATGGATCTGTATGACAACAACCCCCTGCGGCTGACGCTCGACGAGGCCTCGCGCGCGGGCGCACGCATCAAGGTGGTGGGTGTGGGCGGCGGCGGCAGCAACGCCGTGACGCGCATGGTGCAGGCCGGTCTGTCCGGCGTGGAGTTCATTGTCGCCAACACGGATGCGCAGGCGCTGGCGGCCAACCCGGCGCCCATCAAGCTCCAGCTTGGCAGCAAGCTCACCAAGGGCCTGGGCGCCGGCGCGGATCCGAACGTTGGCCGGCAGGCCGCGCTCGAGGACACGGATCAGCTGATCCAGGCGCTGTCGGGTGCCGACATGGTGTTCGTCACCACCGGTCTTGGTGGCGGCACGGGCACTGGCGCTGCACCGGTGATTGCATCGCTGGCCACCGAACTCGGCGCGCTCACCATTGCCGTGGTCACGCGGCCGTTCAAGTTCGAGGGGAAGAAGCGGCAGAAGCAGGCCGAGCTCGGCCTGGATGCGCTGCGCGAGGCGGTGGACACCGTCATCACCATTCCCAATGAGCGCCTGCTGTCGGTCATCGATCGCAGCACCAGCATGCTCGACGCCTTCGTCACGGCAGACGACGTGCTGAGGCAGGCCATTCAGGGTATTTCCGACCTGATTCTGGTGCCTGGTCTCATCAACCTCGACTTTGCCGACGTCAAGACCATCATGTCGGGCATGGGCATGGCCATGATGGGCACGGCCCACGCCGAAGGCGCGCAGCGTGCGATGGATGCCGCCAACCGCGCCATCTCGAGCCCGCTGCTCGAGGACGCGTCGGTAGACGGCGCCCGCGGCGTCATCGTCAATGTGACCGGTGGCCCCGATATGGCGCTGATGGAAGTGAGCGAAGCGCTCACCATCATCCAGGAAGCCGCGCACGAGGACGCCAACATCATCTTTGGTGCTGTCGTCGACCCGAACCTCCAGGGGCGCGTGAAGATCACGGTGATTGCCACGGGCTTCGACTTCGTGAAGGAGACGCGCGGAACGTTGCCGGCCACCGCCATCCAGACGCCGGTGGACATGCGCGCCTATGCGACTCACGCCCGGTCGATGGCCCCGCCGGTGGCGGATCCCGCGCCGGCGCCGGCTGGCCGCGTGACGATTGCCCGCCGTCCCGGCCTGGACGTGCCGCTGGCGCGCCCGCTGGCCACGGCCGTGGGACAGACGCTGCCGTCCGGCAGCGCCCGGCCGGGCGACGATACGGACGGGCACAGCCCGCTGGACGTGCCGGCGTTCCTTCGCCGGGGGGACTGAGCGGCCGGTGATACAGTAGAAACAACCAGGGGACGCGGGAGCTTCGGCGCCGGTATAGCGTCAGCTCGACGGTCCCCTGGATGTTTGATGCAGTCCACGTCCCAACGCGATTCCGCACGGCAGACCCTTTCACGCGAGGTTGGCTACGTTCTCAAGCCGCACGCCAACCGGCTGCGCGTAGCCCTGGCCTTCCCCAATACCTACTTCGTCGGGATGTCGAATCTCGGCTTCCAGACGATGTACCGGCTGTTCAATGCACGCCCGGATGTGGTGTGCGAGCGCGTGCTGCTTCCGCCAAAGCAGGAGCTGGCGTCGCTGCTGCAGTCCGGTGCGAGGCTTGTCACGATCGAAAGCCAGACGCCCGTGCGCGATTTCGACGTGCTGGCGTTTTCGG
>CAZZGM010000080.1:6485-10557 GCA_964653955.1 uncultured Bifidobacteriaceae bacterium
CCATGCTGCGGCTGTCGGGCCTGCCGCCACGCGCGGAAGAACGCGACTACCGGCAGCCGCTGGTGGTGGTGGGCGGTGCCGTGACGTTCGTGAACCCCGAGCCGCTGGCACCGTTTGCCGATGTGATTGCCGCGGGTGAAGGCGAGTCGCTGGTGGACGCGCTGGTGGACGCATGCGGCACGCCGTCGCGCAGCGAAACACTGCGGCGTCTTTCCACCGCGCGCGGCTTTTACATCCCGTCGTTCTACGACGTGGACTATGCGGACGACGGGTCGATTCGGGCGTTCGTGCCGCGCGACGGTAGTGGGGCACCGCCGTCGGTGCGAAAGGCCGCGCTGAAAACGACGGATGCGTGCGATCCGCCGGTCACCAGCATCTTCACGCCCGACACCGAGTTCGGCTCCCGTTTCCTGGTGGAGGTGGTGCGCGGTTGCGCCAACCTGTGCCGGTTCTGCTGGGCGGGTTACAACTACCTGCCGGTTCGTGCGTTTCCGGCCGATCGGATTCTCGACCTGGCCCGGCAGGCGCGTCCTCACGCGGGACGCGCGGGCCTTGTGTCCATTGCGCTGTGTGATCACCCTGAAATCGAGGGCATTCTCGGCGGCCTGAAGGACATGGGCTATTCCATCAGCCCGGCATCGCTCCGACTCGACGACCTGACTCCGTCCATCGTGTCGCTGCTGCAGACCAGCGGGGAGCGGACGCTGACCATTGCGCCCGAAACCGGCAGCGACCGCCTGCGCCGCGTCATCAACAAGACGGTGACGAACGAAGAGATTCTGGCGGCGGCGGACCTCATCTTCTCGAGCGGTATCGAGAACCTGAAGCTCTATTACATGATTGGCCTGCCCACCGAGGAAGACGAAGACCTCGTGGCCATCCGCGACCTCACGGTGCAGTTGCGTGACCTGATGGTGAAGCACGCCCGAACGCGCGGCCGCATTGGACGCATTGTCGGCAGTGTCAATCCGCTGGTGCCGAAGCCGGGCACCACCTACCAGTGGCTGGCCATGGAGCGCAGCGACGCCATCGAACGCAAGATGAAGCGCCTGCGGACGCTGGTGAGCGGCATCGACAACGTGTATTTCAACATCAAGAGCGAGCGCCACTCCTATTACCAGGCGCTGCTCTCGCTTGGCGACCGCCGCGTGGCGCCGGCCATGGAGCTGGCCGAGCAGAACGGCGGGCAGTGGCGCAAGGCCGTGGCCGACTCCGGCGTGGACGGCGACTTCTACATTTATCGTGACCGGTCGAAGGACCTCGTGCTGCCGTGGGACATCATCGATGGCGGCATGAAGACATCGTTTTTCCGATCGGAGCTCGACAAGAGCATGCGCGCCGAGTGGACGTTGCCGCCCAAGCGCGCGCAGGAGAACGCCCGGCTGCTGCCGATGGTTCCCTGAAGCGCATACGCTCGTCTCCACGCTGACCCTCCTTTCTCACTATCGATCGCGCGCATCGACGCGCGGACCATCGCTGACGCGCCGAGGTGGTCCAGGCGCCTGGACCGCCGCCGGGTGCTCGGGGGCGCGATCGGTGGAACGGAGCAGGGCCGTCCTCGATGGTGAGCGCGCGTGCCGGCACCCGGCGGCGGGGACACGTGAGCGTGCAGGCCCGGACGTTCGCCGTTCAGGCGGCATCCGGGGCGTCGGCCCCTGCGTTGCCTCACGTGTCCATGCGTCCTTCGCCGTGAGTGTTCACTTCGCAGTGACGGGTGTCGGCGCCGGCGCCTGCCGGCACGACAACACCCGGCTGCGGTGAGCCAGTCAACTGGCGACGGCGGCCTGTGCTTCGAACTCGGTGTAGGCCTGGAGAATGAGGTCGCGGATGCGATCCTGGCCGGCAGTGTCGGTGGCTGGGCGCAGCAGGGCAAAGCTGCGGCGCTCGCCATTGACGGAATAGGCGCGCGCCGGAAACGTGACGTTACGTCCCGTGCCGCTGCGCCGCTCCCATATCGCAAAGCCCACCAGCTTCAGCCCTTCGAGCTCGCCCGCGTCGAAGTGCAGCTCGGCGTCAGCCAGTTTGCCGGTGGGGTTGCCTTTGTCGTTTGGCGTGATCTTGATGACCATGTGCATGTCTCCAGTTGGGCGCTGCCATGTGCGGCACCCGTGCCTGGATGGTCATCAAGAGTGGTGCCATACGATTTCCCGCGTAATCGGGCATGATCGGCGCTACACGATCATGCAGACCCGCAACTCCGGTTTACCGCCACCTGGCCAGCCCGCCACCGTACCGCCCGCACCATCGCCGGCATTTCACTGGACGGCAGAGACTTGGGGGCACGCACTGCGTGCACATCGGCTCCAGCCTCACGCGCAACATCTGTTTACCTCGTCGCAACTGCAGTTGCCGGCGCAGGCGGATGGTGAAGCACGCGAGCGCGCGTGGACGGCGGTCGCCGCGTCGTTGGGGGTGGCGCGCGACCGGCTGCTGCGAGTGCGGCAGGTGCACGGACGCACGATTCGTGTGGTGCGTGCCGGCGATCCAGCATCGATGGATGCCGCGGTGCTGCCGGATGGCGACGCGCTGGTGTCGAATGTGCCCGGTGTTGTGTTGGCCGTTGTCGTGGCCGATTGTGTGCCGGTACTCATCGTGGACCCGCGAGTAGGAGCGGCGGCCGCGGTGCATGCGGGCTGGCGAGGTACGGCCGCGGGCATCGTGTCGGCGGCAGTCGAGGCCCTAGCGGAACACTGGGGCAGCAGGCCTGCGGACATGCTGGCAGCCATCGGGCCCAGCATCGGGCCGGATGACTACGACGTGGGTGAGGCGTTGATCGATGCGTTCCGCGAGGCCGGTCACGGCGAGTCTGTGGACCGCTGGTTCTCGCGCACGGACGATCGTCTGCGCCTGGATCTCTGGCGTGCCAATCGTGACCAGCTCGAAGCAGCCGGTGTACCGGCTGGAAATATCGTCTCGGCACACCTGAGCACAGCCGCGCATCCGGGCTGGCTGGAGTCCTACCGCCGCGACGGTGCACGCGCGGGCCGCCTGGTGGCGGCCGTTGTCGTACCGCAGGCCGCAAGGCTCTGATACTTCACAGGTGAACCGGCTGGCCTGCCGCGGAAGGATCTCGACGATAAGAAGGCGATGAAAGAATCGGCGTCACGGCGCATTCTGGCGCTGATCGAAGAACTCGAAGCCGTTCCGGTCATTACCGTGGTAATGTTCGTAAATGGCCTTGGCGCATTCCCGATTGACGGCTCAGGGGCAGATTTCGGTTCCGGCGAAGGTTCGCCAGAAACTGGGCATTGGCCCCGGCTCCGTACTGGAGTGGGACGAAGACGGTGAGACGATTGTTGTCCGTCGTGCCGGCACCCACACGTCGGAAGACGTGCATCGAGCGATATTCGAAACGACTCCGCAGTCCAGAACGCTCGCGGAGATGAAAGAGGGAATTCGGCGATACGTTCGGGGACGCCGTGCGGTCCGTTGACACGAACGTGCTGGTCCGACTCGTCACGCGCGACGATGCGAAGCAGGTGAAGGCCGCAGAGGCGTTCGTGGCGGGCGGCGCGTGGGTGTCGCACCTGGTGCTGGTCGAGGCGACATGGGTGCTGGCATCCGTGTACGACCGAAGCTCGAAGGACATCGCCACCGCGGTCGACATGCTCCTCGACCACCAGCACCTGACCATTCAGGAGCCGGACACGGTTGCCGCGGCCGTCGGCCATTTTCGCAGCCGGCCCGCACTGGGCTTTTCTGACTGCCTGGTCCGGGAAGTGGCTCGCCGGGCCGGCCACGTGCCACTCGGGACATTCGATCGCAATCTGGGTAAGCTCGAGGACGTCCAGCGACTGTGATGCCCGGACGCCGGTTTCGATACACGCCGGGCGTCAACATCGAACGTGTGTGACACGCAGGGCGGACCGCCCGCCGCTACTCCTCGCGCAGAATCGTCAGCGGGTCGACGGCCACCGCTGCACGCGCGGGTGCCAGGCAGGCAGTGGCGACGAGCACGATCAGGAGCAGGGCGGTGACGCCCAGCGCCAGCGGGTCGGTGGTGCTGGTGTCGTAGAGCCACGACTCCAGCACGCGCGAGCTGGCCATGAACCCGGCCGCGCCCAGCAGCGCA
>CAZZGM010000081.1:0-8678 GCA_964653955.1 uncultured Bifidobacteriaceae bacterium
GGGCGGACGGCCGGCCAGCACCCCCGCCAGGGTCTTGAGGTACTCCGACCCGCCCAGTTCTCCCGGATTGTCGCCAAGCAGCACGATGTCGAGATCCGACGCCGGGAACACCCGCGCCAGCACCTTCGACGCGTCGTCGATCAGTCCGACGACGCCGATGACCGGCGTCGGCAGGATGGCCCGGCCGTCGGTCTCGTTGTAGAGACTGACGTTGCCGCCGGTAATCGGCGCGTCCAGTGCGCGACAGGCTTCGCCAATGCCCCGGACGGCTTCGCCGAGTTGCCACATGATTTCCGGGCGCTCGGGGTTGCCGAAGTTGAGGTTGTTCGTGGCGCCAATGGGCTCGGCCCCGGTGCAGGCCACGTTCCGGGCGGCTTCGGCCACGGCCAGCACGCCACCCGCAAACGGGTCCAGATAGCCGTAGCGGCCGTTGCCATCCACCGACAGCGCGAGTCCTACCGCCGTATCCTTGACGCGCACGACAGCCGCCGTGAGACCGGGCTGGGCAATGGTGTTGGTACCCACCGTGTGGTCGTACTGCCGGTAGGCCCAACGCTTGCTGGCAATGGTCGGCGCGGCCACGAGCGTGCCAAACGCCTCCGCCACCGGTGGCGGCGCACCGAGCGACGCCAGGTCGAGCCGCTGCACATCGTCCAGCCACTCCGGCCGCTGCATCGGCCGGTTGTAGACCGGTGCTTCGTCGGTGAGGGCACGATTGGGCATGTCGGCCACCAGCGTCCCGCGCTCGAACACACGCAGGCGATCGCCTTCGGTTACCACACCCACCTGCACCGCGTGCAGGTCCCATTTCTCGAACACGGCCTCGACCTCGCGCTCACGGCCCTTGTGCACCACCATGAGCATGCGCTCCTGAGACTCGGAGAGCATGATCTCGTAGGGCGTCATGCCGGTCTCGCGCTGCGGCACGAGCGTCACATCGACGTCCATGCCATGCGCGCCGCGGGAACCCATCTCCGAGGTCGAACACGTCAGGCCGGCCGCACCCATGTCCTGGATGCCGACCAGCGCGCCGGTTTTCATCACCTCGAGACAGGCCTCCATGAGGAGCTTCTCCATGAAGGGGTCGCCCACCTGCACGGCCGGCCGTTTTTCCGCCGAACGATCGTCGAACTCGGCCGACGCCATCGTCGCGCCGTGAATGCCGTCCCGGCCCGTCCTGGCCCCCACGTAGTACACGGGATTGCCCGCGCCCATGGCCGCGCCCTTGATGATGTCTTCCGTCCGGGCAATACCCAGGCACAGCACGTTCACCAGCGGATTGCCGGCATACGCTTCGTCGAAGACGATTTCGCCGCCAATGGTCGGGATCCCGATGCTGTTGCCGTATCCACCCACGCCGGCAACGACACCTTCGAAAATCCGGCGCGCGAGCGGGGTTTCGATGGCCCCGAACCTGAGCGCGTTCAGCAGCCCCACCGGCCGCGCCCCCATCGTGAAGATGTCGCGGATGATGCCGCCAACGCCCGTTGCCGCGCCCTGGTAAGGCTCGATGAACGATGGATGGTTGTGCGACTCGATCTTGAACACCGCGCACAGCCCGCCGCCGATGTCCACGGCACCGGCGTTTTCGCCCGGGCCCTGCACCACGCGAGGGCCGGTCGTCGGCAGCGTCTTCAGGTGCACGCGCGAGCTCTTGTAGCTGCAGTGCTCGGACCACATCACCGAGAACATACCGAGCTCGAGCAGGTTGGGCTCGCGGCCCATCCGCTCGCGGATGCGATCGTATTCGTCGGGTTTCAGCCCGTGGCGTTCGAGAGTGGCGGCGTCGATGACGGTCATGAGGATAACGAAGTTCTGAAGAACCAGAGGGCCAGCACGGTGTCCACCGCCGCGCCGGCACTCAGCACACCGGCCACCGTGCCGCGAAGGCTCTCCTCCACGGGAATTACACCGGTATAAAGAAGCAAGGCCAGAAGGAGCAGCAGGAGGGCACTGGCTCCAAGCGCCAGCGCCACAACCCGGCGGCTGCGCGCGGGCATGTCAGCCACGGACGGTCCCCTGGCTGGCGCGCATCAGCGCGTGCTCGAGGGACGCCAGCACCAGCCGCCCATCATCGCTGCCCAGCGTGGCTTCGCTGGCCCGTTCGGGATGCGGCATCAGGCCAACCACGTTGCGGGCGGCGTTGCAGATGCCGGCGATGTTGTTCAGCGAACCGTTCGGGTTGCCTTCCGGCGTTGCGTTGCCGTCAGCATCCACGTACCGGAACACGACCTGGCGGTTGGCCTCGAGTGCGGCCAGCACGTCGGGTGGCGCAAAGTAGTTGCCTTCGCCATGCGCGATGGGCAGGCTCAGCACCTGACCAGGCCGGCAGGCGGCCGTGAACGGCGTGTCGACGTGCTCGACACGCACGGGCACATGCTGGGACACGAACTTGATGTCGCGGTTGCGCACCATCGCGCCGGGCAGCAGCCCGGCTTCGAGCAGCACCTGAAAGCCGTTGCAGATGCCCAGCACGGCGCCGCCCCGTTCGGCAAAGGCGGTGACCGCCGCCATGATCGGCGAAAACCGCGCGATGGCGCCGGTGCGCAGGTAGTCGCCATGCGCGAACCCGCCGGGCAGCACCACTGCGTCGGGCGCCCCCAGGTCCGTGTCCTTGTGCCAGACAAGCGCGGCGTCGGCCCCCAGCACCCGGGACGCCGCATAGTACGCGTCGACGTCCGAGTTCGAGCCGGGGAACACGACAACGGCCACCTTCACGCCAGCACCTCGACGCGATAGCTCTCGATCACGGGATTGGCCAGCAGACGATTGGCCATCTCGGTCACCCGCGTCCGCACCACGTCCGGATCCGTATCCGTGAGCTCGAGATCGAAAAACTTCCCCTGCCGGACATCGGTCACATCGTCGTAACCAAGCGACGACAGCGCCTCGCCGACGACGCGCCCCTGCGGATCGAACACCGACGGCTTCAGAGTGACGTAGACACGCGCTCGCATCGATTCCTAGCTCCCGTTGAAGACGCGCTCGAAAATCGCGTCGACGTTCCGCAACTGTTCATCCAGATCGAAGGCCTTTTCGATGTCGGCCACCGGCAGCACCGCAGTCACATCGGCGTCGCCCAGCAGCAGCGTCTTGAAGTCCTGCTGCTCGTGGAACGCGCGCATGGCGTTACGCTGCACCCACTCGTACGCCTGCTCACGCGAGATACCACGGCGCGCCAGTTCCAGCAGCACTTGCCCAGAAAACACCACGCCGCGCGAGCGCCCCAGGTTCTCGCGCATGCGATCGGGATAGACGACCATCCCCGAGACGATGCGCGTGAAACGGCGCAGCATGTGATCGAGGGCGATGAAGCTGTCGGGCAGGATGACGCGCTCCACCGACGAGTGCGAGATGTCGCGCTCGTGCCAGAGCGCCACGTTTTCCATGGCCGCCATCGCGTTGCCGCGGATGAGACGCGCCAGCCCCACGACCTGCTCGCACCCAATCGGGTTGCGCTTGTGCGGCATGGCCGACGAGCCCTTCTGCCCCTTGCCGAAGGGTTCCTCCACTTCGCCAATCTCGGTCTTCTGCAGCCCGCGGATTTCCAACGCGAACTTTTCGAGCGATGCCGCCGTGATAGCCAGCGCCGACAGCAGTTCCGCGTGGCGATCGCGCTGGATGACCTGCGACGAGATCGGCGCCGGCTCGAGGCCGAGCCGACGGCACACGGCGGCCTCGATGGCCGGGTCGAGGTGCGCGAACGTACCGACCGCGCCGGAAATTTTGCCGACGCGCACGGCTTCGCGGGCCCGTTCGACGCGCGTGATGTTGCGGCGGGTCTCGGCGTACCACAACGCCAGCTTCAGACCGAGAGTCATCGGCTCAGCGTGGACGCCGTGCGTGCGGCCAATCATCGGCGTACGCCGGTGCTCCATGGCCCGCGCGCGAATGGCGTCGGCCAGCGCCTCGAGATTACGGAGCGTCAGATCACAGGCTTCGACCATCTGCACGGCCTGCGCCGTATCCACGACGTCGGACGAGGTGAGGCCGAAGTGCAGCCAGCGCGCGGACGGCCCCACCTTCTCGGCGACAGCCGTCGTGAAGGCAATGACGTCGTGCTGGGTGGTCTTCTCGATTTCGTCGATGCGCGCGATGTCGAACGCCCCGCGCTCCCGCAGGTCGCGAGCCGCGTCGGCAGGCACGAGCCCGGCTTCGGCCATCGCTTCGGCCGCGGCCACCTCCACCTGCAGCCACGTCTCGTAGCGACGCGTCTCGCTCCAGATGCGGCCCATGTCAGGGTGCGTATAACGGGGAATCATCGGTTGGCGCTATCCGGTTCCGGCGGCCACGACATCACACGGTGAGCTGCTCACGAGTCACCTGCAGGCCGTTCACGTTGCCCAGCACCGTGACACCGAGACCGCCCGCGAAAAACGTGTGCGCCAGCCGCTCGATATCGTCCACCCGCACGCGCTCGATGGCCGCCAGCATCTCGTCCAGCGTGTCGGAGTGGTCCCGGTACACTTCCTGCCGCGCCAGGTGCGACATCCGGCTCGATGTGCTCTCGAGATTGAGCATCAGCGAGCCTTTCAGGTGATCCTTTGCGCGCCGCAGTTCGATGTCGCCAACCGGCGCATCGCGCAGCCCGCGCAGTTCCGCCACGACCACATCGATCAGCTCGGAAACCGCGTCGTTGGCACACCCGGCGTAAATACTCAACGCGCCCGTGTCCTGATAGGCCGACAGCCCCGAGAACACGGCATAGGCCAGACCACGGCGTTCGCGCACGTTCTGGAACAGCCGCGAGCTCATCGAGCCACCCAGCAGCGTATTCAGCGCGTAACTCGCGTACCGATCGGGATGGCTCTGCGGCAACGCCGGCGCCCCCAGGCACACGTGACTCTGCTCCAGATCCTTGCGGCGCACCAGCGTGCGCTGCGCCACCCTGGGTGGTGCCGCCATCACCACGTCACCCGTCAACGGGATGTCGGCAAGCGCGGCCTCCACCATGCCCTTCAACTGGTCGTGTTCGAGGTTGCCCACCGCCACGACCGACAGGTTGGCCGCCACGTAGGTAGCCGAAAAATAGCGGCGCAGCGCGTCCTGCGTGAATGCCGACACCGACGCCGGCAGGCCCAGGATGGGCCGTCCCAGCGGATGGTCCGGCCAGAACCCTTCGGCAAAGAGTTCGTGCACGAGGTCGTCCGGCGTGTCCTCGACCATCTTGATTTCTTCGAGAACGACCTTCTGTTCCTTCCCGATATCCGAGGGGTCGAATGTGGGATGCGACACCAGGTCCGCGAGCAGGTCCACCGCCACCGGCAGGTGCTCATCGAGCACCTTCATGTAATAGCCGGCGTATTCCTTCGAGGTGAACGCATCCAGCTGTCCGCCAATCGAGTCCACTTCCTGCGCAATGCCCTCGGCGGTACGGCGGGCCGTCCCCTTGAAGAGCATGTGTTCGACGAAGTGGGCAATACCGGCGTGCGCGGCAGGTTCGTGACGCGAGCCGCAGGCCAGCCAGATGCCAATGCTCACCGAACGCACGTGGGGCATCCGCTCGGTGACAAATCGGACCCCGTTGGCGAGGACGTCGCGGCGGATGCTGGGTTCGGACACTGCTGGGGTTCGCACTGCTAAATGATTGCAGTGCAAAGAAAAACAGATCGTACCAGCTTTGTGCCGGCGATGCAACGGCCACCGCCGGCCGCGCTACACTGGATCCGTGGTGGAAACGCCCCGCCCGCCCGACCTGGGCCAGCTCGACTACGACGCCCTGGCCGACCTGGTGGACGGCCTCGGACACCCGCGTTTTCACGCCACCCAGATCTACCGCTGGATCTGGGCGCGCGGGGTGACCGACCCGGCCGCCATGACCGACCTGCCCCGGACGCTGCGCGCGGCCCTGGCCGAACACACGGTCATCAGGACACCGACACCCGTACGCCACGACCGCTCCGAAGACGGCACTCGAAAACTGGTGCTGCAACTGGCCGACGGCCGCCAGATCGAGTCGGTCTTCATTCCCGAAACGCCAAAACAGACCTTCTGTATTTCCACCCAGGTGGGGTGTGCCATGGGCTGCGCCTTCTGCCTGACTGGCAAGATGGGCCTGGTCCGGCACCTCGACGCTGGCGAAATTGCCGGCCAGGTGCGTGTGCTCGCCCGCGAGCTCGACATGCTCGGCACGCCCTTCAACATCGTCCTGATGGGCATGGGCGAGCCGCTGCACAACTACGACGAGACCATGAAGGCGCTGAGGCTGCTGGCCGATCCACGCGGGCTGGGACTCAACCCGAAACGGGTCACGCTCTCCACCGTCGGGCTGGTCCCCATGCTCGACCGGCTGGCGACCGAGCCCCTCATGCCCAACCTGGCCATTTCGCTCCACGCCACCACCGCGGAACAGCGCGCGGCCATCGTGCCCCCCACGCGGAAATACCCGCTGGCCGACATCATCGACGCCTGCCGCCGCTTCCCCCTGCACCGCCGGAGCCGCATCACCTTCGAATACGTCCTGCTGGCCGGCGTCAACGACAGCCCGGACGATGCGAGGCGGCTGGTGCGGCTGCTGGCGGGACTGCGCGCCAAGGTCAACCTCATTCCGCTGAATGCCGCCGCCGGCATTCCTTTCGAACGGCCATCCGACCTCGCCATCGACCGCTTTGCTGCCATTCTCGCGGACCGGGGCATGGTGGTGTCCGTCCGCAAGAGCCGCGGGCGCGACATCCGGGCCGCCTGCGGTCAACTGATCGTGGAAGGACAAGGGCGACGCTCGCCGGCGCAGATGCTGGCGGACGCGCTGTGACAAGGCAGAAAAGAAGTATGGTGATCTCGTTGCACGCACGTTCCGTCTCGCGTCTGGCACTGGTGGCCGTGGCCCTGCTGGCCGCCGGCTGCGCGGCCCCGCCCGATACGGTTCGCAGTCTGCTGAAGTCCGTGGAATCGATGGACGCGGCCGCACGGGCGGAAGCCGTGGACGCGTTCATTGCGCGCAAGGGCGGTTCGCCCATCATCGAGAACCAGTCGCGTGTCACCTTCTTCGTGAAGGACATCAATGGCGTGGCCCCGCGCGTGGTTGGCGACTTCAACAACTGGGCGGCAGGCACCAACGGCCTGGACCCGGACGCCGGTATCACGACCCGCATCGACGGCACGGACTGGTCCTATCTGGAAACCAGCATCTACACCAACGCCCGTGCCGAGTACGTGCTGCTGCTGCCTGACGAGACACAGCCCGACCCGCTGAACCCGCGTACCGTGGTGGCCGCCACCGGCCTGCGATCGGAAATCCGCATGCCGCAGTGGGCCGGCCATCCCGAGATCGATGACGAAACGGCGGTGCCGGCAGGTACGCTCGTCAGCGAGACCGTGACCTCGCGCATGCTGGGCGCCACGCGCCGTGTGTGGTTCTACACGCCACCGGGTTACGAGAACAGCGAGGACTGGTATCCGGTGTTGTACGTGCTGGACGGCGGCGCCTATGTGGAACGGATGGACGTGCCCCGCATCCTGGATCGCCTGGTGGCCCGCAACGCCATTCCGCCGGTCGTGGCGGTGTTCGTCGAGCCGGGCGAACGCCAGGAGGAATATTCGCGAAACCCGCGGTGGCGCGCGTTCATGGCCACGGAACTCGTGCCCATGGTGGACAGCCGCTTCCGGACGTTCCCCGCGCCGGAAAAACGTATCGTGCTCGGCAGCTCACTCTCGGCATACGGCGCCGTGGATCTGGCCGTGGAATACCCGTCGGTCTTCGGCCTCTGCGCCGCGCTTGCACCACCCGCACAGACGCCGACGGTCATCACCAACCAGGCCAAGGGCCAGGAGGCCATCCGGGCGGTGAAGTTTTTCGTGCTGGCGGGAACCTACGACTCGATGGCCAACGGCGGACGCCGCCTGCGGACGGCGCTCGACATGGGCACCGGCGCCATCACCTACGTCGAAGTGCCTGAAGGCCACAGCACCGAAACCTTCCGCGGCCGCATCGACGATGCTCTTACGGCGTTATTGGATCAGTAGTGATCGCGACATCACCAGATCGTCAGATCACTACTTCTGGAGAGCTTTCCGTCCTATGTCGCTCCGGAACTGCACGCCGTCGAAGCGCACGCGCGACGCCGCGTCGTAGGCGCGGGTGATGGCCTGGTCGTAAGTGGAGGCGCGGGCCACCAGGGTCATGACCCGGCCGCCGGCCGTCACCAGGGCGTTGTCGGACGCCTTCACTCCTGCAAAAAACGGCAAAACATCCGGGTACTCGTGGGCCAGGTGTTCCAGCCCGTCGATACGATCGCCCGTCCGCACCTGGCCCGGGTAACCATGCGCAGCCAGCACGACACCAACGGCCACCCCGGCACTGGCCGCGCTGGTGCCGGCGATTCGTCCGGCTGCCAGACTCGCGAGCTGGCCTTCTGCAGCCGCCATCAGCAGCGGCGTCAGCGGTTCGTCGAGCAGCGGCAGCACCACCTGGGCTTCCGGGTCGCCAAAACGAACATTGAACTCGATGACCTTCGGGCCATCGCCGGTCAGCATCAGTCCGCAGTAGAGGAAGCCGCGAAACGGCGTTCCTTCGGCGGCCATGCCGGCCAGCACGGGATTGACGATGTCGCGCTCGATCTGCGCCTGGAGCGTCGCGTCGACGAGCGGGCTTGGGGCAAACGCCCCCATGCCGCCCGTGTTCGGCCCCTCGTCGACGCGACGCTCCAGGCGCAGATCGAGCGCGACATCGTCAATCCCGT
>CAZZGM010000081.1:8688-10455 GCA_964653955.1 uncultured Bifidobacteriaceae bacterium
TCGGCCCCTCGTCGCCGTCGAAGATGCGCTTGTGGTCCTGTGCGGTGAGCAAGGGGATATATGCCTCGCCGTCGGCAATCACGAAAAACGACACCTCGGGCCCCGACAGGCGTTCCTCCAGCACCACGCGGGCGCCAGCCTCACCAAACTCGCGGTCGACCATGGCGGCGCGCACCGCGGCCTCGGCGGTGGCCAGGTCCGACGCCACCACCACGCCCTTGCCCGCGGCCAGACCATCGGCCTTGACGACCACCGATTCGCCCAGCTCGCCGCTCCGAAGCACGCCCAGGGCCTCGTCCAGAGACGCGCACACGCGATATCGGGCCGTCGGCACGCCGTGGCGGGCCATGAACGCCTTGGCAAAGGCCTTGCTGGTTTCCAACTGGGCGGCGGCCCGGGTCGGCCCGAACACCGCCTGGCCGGCCTCCTGAAACGCGTCCACCAGGCCTGCCGCCAGGGGCGCTTCGGGACCAACGACCGTAAGGTCGACGTTCAGACGGGCTGCCAACTCCAGCACGGCCGCCGGATCGGCCGGATCGAGGGCCACGAGCTCGAAATCCCGGCCAATGCCGGCGTTTCCGGGGGCACAGGTCACCTGACGGACGCCCGGATCCCGGGACAACCGCCAGCAGAGCGCGTGCTCACGCGCTCCGGAACCAAGTACAAGAATGCGCATGGGAATATCGAGGAGAATTACAAAATCCGGCGAATCGCCGGGCGTTTGACCGAAATTTTCGCCCGCCGCAGCCAACGGTGGGCCTGCCGTGCCTGACGTGTGGTAGCCTAGCATGCTTGACCGTGCCGCTGTTCTTCGAGCCGGCAGGGTCAACTGACGCGGACCGTTCGCGGACCGCGATCCCGGCACGAAAGGGGGTGTTTGCTTATGGCCGAAGTCAAGATTCAGGAAGGCGAGTCGATTGAGAGCGCCCTGCGCCGCTTCAAGCGGAAGGTTCAGCAGGAAGACATCATCAAGGACATCAAGAAGCACTCCTTCTATCTGAAGCCGGGCGACAAGCGTCGCGCGAAGCAGGCCCTCGCCCGCAAGCGGAACCGGAAGAAGATGCGCCGCGAGACCGACTAGCGTGTGGTAAGATTCGGCACCTTTTGTGGGCGTAACTGCCCGCGTATCAAGGGTTTCAATCAGAGTCAGGGGACACCGGGATGGAAATCGCGGAGCGTACCGTGAACGATGTCACCATTCTCGACCTGAAGGGCAAAATGACCCTCGGCGAGGGTGACGAACTGCTGAAGGACAAGATCAACAGCCTGCTGGCGGCGGACCGGAAGAAGCTGGTGCTGAATCTGGAAGGCGTGCCGTACATCGACAGCGCCGGACTGGGCGAAGTGGTCCGGACCTACACCACCGTGAGCCGTCAGGGCGGGAGCCTCAAGCTTCTCAACCTGACCAAGCGCATCGAGGACCTGCTGTCGATCACGAAGCTGCTGACGGTGTTCGAGACGTTCGACACGGAAGCCGACGCCGTTCAGAGCTTCAGCAAGTAGTCAGGTGATGGGCCGGTCCGGCGTCATGAGCGTGCTGGTCTCGCTCAGACCGGAGCAGTGGACCAAGAACCTGATCGTTTTTGCGGCGCTGGTTTTCGCGCGTCGTCTGTTCGACCCGGCCGCCGTCGCGTATGCGCTGGCGGCCTTTTTGATTTTTTGCGCGCTCTCCGGCGCGGTGTACCTGCTGAACGACGTCTCCGATCGTGACGCCGACCGGCGGCACCCGCGCAAGTCGTCGCGCCCCATTGCCGCCGGGGATTTGTC